>CAIJOU010000822.1 GCA_903822375.1 Candidatus Hydrogenedentota bacterium | reverse complement strand
TTGGCGCCGTGGGCGCGGGCGCGGGCGCCATTATCGGAAGCACCACCGGCCACGCCGGTGAGGGCGCGCTCATAGGCGCCGGTGCCGGTGCACTGACCGGCGCGCTCGTGGGCGATGCGATTGAACATTCGACTCCCCCACCCCGCCCGGTTTATTATGCTCCCAGCCCGCCGCCGTCCCCGCCGGTGGTTGGCTACTGGCAAACGCGGGTGGTCACCGGTCCCACGGGGGAACGCTATGAACAGCGCGTCTGGGTCACCCGATGAGAACAAAGTCCTTCCGGGTGCGCCGTTCCTGACACGGCGCGGCTGGCGAACCACCGGCATAGTCTCCGTGATCGCCGCCGCAGTAATGGCTTGGAACGGCGTGGCCTTCATAGGTGCGGACTGGCACTGGTTGGCCCTGCTTGCCTGGTGGGGGACTGTGCTCGTGCTCATCGTCGTGGCGGTCTATACCGTGCTGCTCGACCTGCGTTTTACCCAATTGCATTATGTGCTGGCCGAACGCGAGATATTCCTGGACACCCTCGGCAGTGAGGAGTTCCGGAAAGAAATACGCCGCGTCATGGCCAAGGAGTCCTCCCCCGGCAACCCTGGGGAAGACAAAGACACCCCCCGGGACACGCCTGACGTTTGAGCCGCGCCGACTCTGAAAAATCCATTCTGTTTGCCCCCGGACCGCCACTTGTGCTTTCATTAAGCACGGCCTTTGCGCCCGATTGAAGGAGTTTTCATGAACATCCGTCCCTGGTACTGGTTGTGCTGCCTGTCACTGTCGCTGACAGTCGCTCTGGTTGTGTTGCCGGGCTGTTCCGGCCCCAAACCCGAAGCGTCCAAGCCCCTCGAAACCACCGCCAAGCCCGCCCAGCCGCCGCTGGCGCTCCCGGTGGTTCCGGGGCTCAATGTCGGCGACGTGGAGGCGGGCGTGATTGTTTCTGCGACCGTCCCGCCCACAGCCCTTTCAGGGCAGGTTTCAGTGGACAACATGCAGACGGCGCGTGACCGACTGGCCATGGCCACTGTCACAGTAAAGCCGCCCTATCCGGCAACACTGACCATTCAGGTGTCCCTTACGCCCAAGGTCAGCTTCGAGAAACAGCCCGTGGTGGTCCGCGGGAAGATGCGCCGCGACGAGCAGCCGATGGAACCGGAATTCTCCACCGTGGTGGCCAAGGGCGGCCCCACCGGCGACACCGGCGTCAAATATGATTTCGACGTCATGCAAGGGCTCACGACCCCTCCGGACACCATGCTGGTCTATGCGCGGTTTGACGCGTATCTCATGCCCGTGGACACGCCCATCACGGGCATCGACCCCAAGACCTCCCAGTCCGACCAGCACACGGAACTTCTGAGCAACCCCGTGCGCATCAATTTCGTGAAGTAGGACGGCCTGCCGTGAATATCGTCTGCATCGGCGCGCATCCTGATGACCCGGAATTCTATGCCGGCGCGTCGCTGGCCCTCTGGGCAGCCCAGGGCCACAAGGTGCTGTCGGTGTCCCTCACCGACGGCCGCATCGGCCATCATGCCGTCGCGCCCGACCTGCTCGCGCCGCGCCGCGCGGCTGAAGTGGCCGAGGCGGCCCGCCGCGGCGGATACACGTCACGCATTCTCGGCTTCCGCGACGGCGAACTGGAAGCCTCGCTGACGGCGCGCCAGCGCATTGTGCGCGTTATCCGCGAGGCCCGGGCTGATGTCGTGCTCGGACACCGGTCCGTGGACTATCATCCCGACCACCGTTACGCGGCGCTCATCCTGCAGGATGCTGCGTTCATGGTGACCGTGCCCCACTTCTGCCCCGAAACGCCCGCACTGCGCCGCAATCCCATCTTCCTGAACATGATGGACCGCTTCATGCGCCCGGCACCCGTCCGCGCGGATCTGCCCGTCGATGTCGACGCGGCCATGGATCGCAAATGGGCGCTGCTGGACGCCATGGAATCGCAGTTTTACGAATGGCTCCCCTGGCTGGACGGACGGCCCGACGCCGCGCCGCCGGCCACCGACCCGCAGGGGCGGCTGGCATTCCTGAAGGAGTATTATTCACCCTGGCTCAACTGGGTGGCCGGACGCCACCGCGACGCGCTGCGCCGCTGGTACGGGGTCCGGGGCGATGCCATTGAGTTTGCCGAAGTGTTTGAGGTGTCCGAATACGGCCGGCAGCCGGACGAGACAGAGCTGCGGGCGCTGTGCCCCGCGATCTGACCCCTCCGCACAAGACCGCAGCCGGGAGGTAGACAGGATGCGTGCCATAACTCTTGCAGCGGCATGCCTGGCGGCATGCTTCATCGTCGCCGTACCGGCATACGGGGTGGAACAGCCGGTGGTTGTGAACACTGGCACCGCATCGATGCACGCCGCACCGGCCACGGTGGAATTCACCCTGGTCAAGGACTTCAAAGAGAGCGACCTTAAGGCGTCCGCCGAAAAGTGCGCCGCTTTTGTGTCCCAGACGCAGGAGTCGCTGCGCGCAGGCGACGTGCAGCCTCTGGACGTGCAGGCCATCCCCGGGGCCGTCGTCTCCACCGAACCAAAAACCGTGCACGGCGGCGTGGTGGCGCGCTTCACCATGAGCCCATTCAACACGGCAAACACCGGTCCGGTCGGCTTCGCCACGCTGTGCGACAAGATTTCCGCCATGGCCGCCGCCCTCGGCGCGACGCTGAAAGGGCCGAAGTTTCAGCCCGCCGACAATGACAGCGCCGCCACCCAGGCCGTGACAAAAGCCACCGAAAACGCCTATGCCGCCGCCGAATCGCTGGCCTTCGCCCTGAAGAGCGCCATCTATTCGGTGCAGGAGGCCGAGATTCTCGAACTGGCCTGGTCCGAAACCCTGTCGGAAACGGCCGGCGAGGTGCCGCAACTTTCCTGCACGGCCAAGGTGCGCATCACCTACCAGCTTGCGCCGCAGGCCGCCGGGGCAATGTAAGAGCCCATTTCACCAAAGCGCAGAGTGACGCTTTGTCCGGGAGAGACTGTGTGATGAGAATCCCGACCTGCCTGTCCACGCTGGCCCTGCTGACCCTGGCAGGCTGTGCGACCACATTCCACGCCGGAGCACCCAAAGCCATGATTGATGTCATCGCCCACCGCGGCGCGAGCGCCTATGCGCCGGAAAACACCCTGGCCTCCTTCGCCAAGTCCATTGAACTGAAGGCCGACTGGTTTGAACTCGATGTCCACCTCACCAAGGACGGGCAGCTCGTCGTCATTCACGACGGCAGTCTCGAACGCGTCGCGGGCATCAAGAGAAGCGTGCCTGAAATGACGCTCGCGGAGATTAAGCAGGCGGACGCGGGCTCAGGATTCTCCAGGGACTTTGCAGGAGAACGCATCCCCACGCTCGATGAAGCGCTGGCCCTGGCGAAAGACAGGATAGGAGTGTACATCGAGATAAAGAGCGACGCCCCCGACAAGCTGCTGACCGGTAAAATGGCGGAGACCGTGTCGAAACACCAGGGTTCACGCGACGCGCTGCTCCGCGCGCTCATGGACCAGATTAGGGACTCGCGCACCCCCACGCTGGAACTGACACAGAAGACCATCGAGGCGGTCCGCGCCCGGCACATGAAGGATCAGGTAGTCATTCAGTCTTTCTCGCCCGTCTGCTGCGCGATCGCGCTGGCTGAGGCGCCAGAACTGCGCACCGAATATCTCGGCAGCGACGACAAGGACAACCCGGACCGCTGGAAACAGTATCTTGCCTTCGGGAATGCCATTGGCGTCGCCGGGTTCAACATCAACTTCGACTCCGTCACCCCAGAACGAATTGCCGCGTTTCATCAGGCCGGAAAGACCTGCGCCGTGTGGACCGTCGATGACCCGGCCGCCATGCGCCACTGTGTTGAGTGCGGTGCCGACGCGGTCATCTCCAACAAACCCGACCTGCTGCGATCCACGCTGCACGAACTCGGCAAGCGCTAGGCCGCCCATGACCGCGGTCACACCGCTACTGAACAGCCATCTCGGCCCGGCCGATGCAATCATGGTCGCGCGGTTTTACGTACCCGTCAACGCGCAATTCTGCCGTCAGTCGCTGGAGTCACTGGACATTCCGGCCTGGCTCGGCGATGAGAACACCTTTGCCGTCCACAACTGGTACACGGCAACAGGTTTTTTTGTGCGGCCCTGTGACGTTCCCGAGGCCATGCGCGTCCTGCATGACCTGTGGGACAACAGTGAAGAATCATGCCGGTTGATAGAGTACATGTCGACGGATGACGCCGATGGGTCTGTTGCGGAAACTGAGCCGACGGAACCCTGCCCGAATTGTGGCGGAGCCAGTGTTTGTGAACTGGACCGGGCTCCGCGGCCGCTCTGGCAACGCCTGCTTGAGAGAATATGGGTCCTGTTCTCCATCGCCTTCATGCTCATCCTGCCCAAACCCCACCATACCCCGAACAAGCACTGCCCCGACTGCGATTGGGAGTGGTGACTCCCCACCCATGACTCCCATTCAAAAAGAGCACCTTAACCTCCTCCTATGCTACCCTCTAGCGCCATGAAGACCGCCGACATTGACTATGACCTCCCAGAAGAGTTGATCGCACAGCATCCGAGCGAACGGCGCGACGCGTCGCGCCTGCTGGTGGTCAACCGCGCCACCGGCGAAATGCGCGAGGACGAATACCGCAACGTGGCCGGATACCTGCGCGCCGGCGACTGCATGGCCCTCAACGACACCCGCGTGATCCGCGCACGACTGCACGGGCAGAAGGATACGGGCGGCCGGGTTCAGGTGTTCCTGCTCCGCGAGGAAAAGCCCGGCGAATGGCTCGCCCTCATGCGGCCCTCGGCCAAGGTGAAACCGGGCATGACCGTGCGCTTCGGCGGCGGCGTCATCGCCACGGCCGGCGAGGTCCTGCCCGACGGTCGCCGCCGCGTCCGCTTCAACCCGCCCGACGTGCTCGACGCGCTTGAGTCCGTCGGCGAGATTCCCCTGCCCCCCTACATCCACCGCGACACGCCCGAATCGGGCGACCTGACCCGCTACCAAACGGTTTTTGCCCGCCAACCCGGCGCGGTCGCCGCGCCCACCGCCGGACTGCACTTCACCGACGAGGTCTTCGCCGCGCTCGAGGCGAAGGGCGTGGACCGCGCCTTTCTCACACTTCACGTCGGCTACGGCACCTTTAAGCCCGTGGCGGCCGAGACCCTGGAGGAGCACCGGGTCGACCCGGAAGAGTTCGACTTCCCCGAAGAGACCGCCGCCAAGCTCAACGCGGCGCGCGCCGCAGGCGGGCGCATTGTGGCCGTCGGCACCACCTGCACCCGCGTGCTGGAAACCCGGTTTCAACAGGGGGCTTTCCGGTCCGGTGCGGGCATGACCGACAAATACATCCATCCGCCCTACACCTTCCAGGGCGTGGACGTCCTGCAAACCAACTTCCACCTGCCCAAATCCAGCCTGCTCGCCCTCGTCTGCGCCTTCGCAGGCACCGAACTAACTTTGGCGGCCTACCGCCATGCCGTGCGCGAGCGTTTCCGCTTCTACTCCTACGGCGATGTCATGCTAATTCTGTGAATCTTCCGTGGCACGGGCGTCGCGCCCGTGGTTCAGGGCTTGTGGCATAAACCCGGAACATGGGCAAGATGCCCATGCCACGCAAGAGTTCATGGCGCGGTCCTGAGCCAGTGACACGGGCGTCCCGCCCTTAGTTCGGAGCTTGTGTCTCAGGCCCGGAACATGGGCAAGGTGCCCTTGCCGCAGCGAGACGCCGCGTTGCGTTTTGCCCCCTCCGGCGGGTATGCTTTCTGTTCTTGCAGTGACCGTCACGGTCGGCCAGCCAGGGCGGACGGTGCGGTTGAACGGGGTTAAATCAGTGCCGCCGGGTGCAATGCTGCGCCGTGGCGGCGCTTTGGGTGTTATGGCGCATGTATTTCAAACAGATAGAGTTGCAGGGCTTCAAGTCTTTTGCCGACCGGACTTCCATCAATCTGGAGCCGGGCATTACGGCCATTGTCGGCCCCAACGGCTGCGGCAAGAGCAATATTCTCGACGCGCTGCGCTGGGCGCTGGGCGAGCAGAGCGCCAAGGCGCTGCGCGGCGACCACATGCAGGACATCATCTTCAACGGCAGCGGCGGCCGGCCCGCGACGGGCATGGCGGAAGTGTCGCTGACCTTTGACAACGCCGATTCGCAACTTCCGGTCGATTACGCCGAAGTCCAGGTGACGCGCCGCCTCTACCGCAGCGGTGAAAGCGAATACATGATCAACCGGGCGCCCTGCCGCCTGCGCGACCTGCTCGAACTGTTCATGGACACGGGAATCGGCACCAACGCCTACTCCCTGATCGGGCAGGGCAAGATTGACATGGTCATCAGCTCCCGGCCCGAGGACCGCCGCTTCCTGTTTGAGGAGGCTGCCGGGATTATAAAGTACAAGAAGCGCAAGACCATGGCCATGCGCAAGCTCGAATCAGCCGAGCAGAACATGCTGCGCCTGGGCGACATCATCGCCGAGGTCGAGCGCCAGATGCGCTCGCTCAAGCGCCAGGTGAACGCCGCCATCCGCCACCGCGAGCTGACCACGGCCCTGCGCGAACTCGAAATCCGCAACGCCTGGCTGCAGTACAACGAATTGAGCGGTCAGGTGTCCGATCTGCGCGACCGGCTTGCCGTCGCCGTGGACGCCTACGAGGCGCTGTCGGCCGAAACCTCCACGCACGAGGCCGAACTGGAAGAACTCAGCGTGCAGCGCATCGAGATGGACCGTGACCTCATGTCCCGGCGCGAGCGCGAGCACGAGATTGACTCCGAAATGGAGCGCATTGAGAATCAGGTCTCCCTGCTCCGCAAGGAAATCGACTTCTGCCGCGAGCGCGCCGCCACGGCCATCGCCGAGCACGACAACCTGCGCAACCGGGCCGAGGCGCTGTCGCAGGACGGCGGGACGGCCTCTGAACAGGCGGTCGCCCTGGAGGATGAGTCGGCGCGGGTGCGCGACGAACTGGCCGCCTGCCAGACCGCCCACGGGGAGGTATCCCTCGCCGCAGCCGCCGCGGACAAGCGGCTCGAGGAACTGCGCCGGCAGGGCATTGACGCCGTCAACCAGCGCGGACGCGCCCAAGCTGAAATCGAGGCGCTCACGGCGAACATCGCGGAGGTGAACGCCCAAATCGTCTCGATTGAAGAACGGCGCGGCTCACAGGAATCGCGCATCGCCGAAGCCGCCGCGATCGTGCAGTCACTGCGCACCGAACATGCCTCCAAGGAAAAAGAACTGTCGGCACTTGTGGCCGAACGCGAAAAGTCGCAAACCGAGCGGCAGAAGCTTTCCGAACGCGCGGCCGCGCTCAACCCGGAGTGGCAGGACCTGCGCGAGCGCAAAAGCAGCATCGAGTCCCGCCTCACCTCCCTCAAGGAACTGCGCGACAGTTATGAGGGCTTCGCCACGGGGGTGCGCGCCGTCATGATGGCGCGCCAGCGCGGCATGAACGGCATGGACGGCATCATCGGCCCCATCGGCGACCTGCTGTCCACGGAGAAGGAACTCGAGGCGGCCATAGAGGCGGCCCTCGGCGGCAACGTGAACAATGTTGTCGTGGAGAAGGCCGACGCGGCCAAGACCGCCATTGCCTTCCTCAAGGAACACCGCGCGGGACGCGTCACCTTCCTGCCACTCGACACCATCCGCCCCAGCCAGGGCGGCGACGAGGACGTGCTGCGCGGCAAGCCGGGCGTCATCGGCCGCGCCATTGACTACGTCCAGTGCGACCGCAAGATCATGCCCGCCGTCGAATACCTGCTGTACAACACGGTCATCGTGCAGACCATTGACGACGCCATCCGCATTGCGCGCACGGAACAGCGCTACCCGCGGCTGGTCACGCTCGACGGCGAGGTCGTCTCCCCGGCGGGATCCGTGACCGGCGGCCGCACGCAGCGCGAAACGCACGGTCTGCTCGGCCGCAGCGCCGAGATTGAAGACCTGGAAAAGCAGGCAGGCGAGACCACGGGCCGCATCGGCCGGGTCACGGCCGACGCCGCGCGCATTGGCGAAACCATCCAGAAGCTCGCCGCGGCCATCCGCGCCATCGAGGAGAAGGAAGGTGTTCTGCGCCGCAACGTCAACGATCTGGGACTCTCCCTCGCGCGCCAAAGCGCCGAACTGGAGGCCCTCGGCCACACGGGTGAACAGATTGAAAAGCAGCGCGCCGAACTGGCCGCGCGCCGCGACGACATTGAAGCGCGCCGCATCGACGCCGAAAACCGGCTCGGCTCCGCATCGATGGACGACGCAACCCTTCAGCAACTGACCGCCGAGGCGCAGGAGACCGTGACCGCCGCGCGCGCGGCGCTGCTGTCGCACGCCCAGGGACTCGCGGACCTGCGCGTGCGCCTGGCCGAACTCGCACAGAACCTCGAAGAGGCGGAGCGCAACCGTGTCCGCGAACAGCGCGAGCGCGAACAGGCGCTGGAAGAGGCCGGTCGCCGCGTCGGCCTGGCCCAGCAAATGAAGGTCCGCGAAACGGAACTGGAATCGCAAATCGGCGCGCTGCTCGAGGGTGCCAAGGAACTGTCCGCCTCCCGCGAAGAGGCGCACACCCGGGTCCTCGAATTCCAGCGCTCCCACAAGGCACTGGTGGACCGCATCGATTCGCTCACGAAACGGCTTCGTGAACTGCGCGAAAAGGACACGGCGGCGCAGAAGGAAGTGCACCGCCTGGAACTCGAATGCTCGCAGAAGGAGGACCGCATCGGCTTCTTCCAGGAGCGCATCGCCACCGAATACGGTCTGGGGCTCGCGTCGCTCAGTGAAGAACAGGTCGGATCCGACGAATATGACGAGAAGGAGCGCGAGCAGCTCATCCGCGAGCACCGCAAGTCCATCGAACGTCTGGGCAATGTGAACCTGGCCGCCATTGAGGAATACGACACGCTCGAAAAGCGCGAGAAATTCCTCAAGACCCAGGCGGAGGATTTGAGCCGGGCCCGCGCCACGCTGCTCGATGTCGTGAAGCGCATCGACGCCACAATCACGCAGATGTTCCTCGACACCTTTGAGGAGATCAGCGAAAACTTCAAGAATTACTTCCGGCGCCTCTTCAGCGGCGGGCAGGCCCGCATTTATCTGCTCGACGAGGGCGACCCGCTCGAGTGCGGCATCGAAATTGAGGCGCGCCCCCCCGGCAAGAAGCCCCAGTCCATTTCGCTGCTGTCCGGCGGCGAGCAGGCCATGACCGCAATCGCCATGCTCGTCAGCATCTTCGCGGCCAAGCCCAGCCCCTTCTGCGTGCTGGACGAGGTGGACGCGCCGCTGGACGACGCCAACGTGGAGCGCTTCCTCGAACTGATCGAGGAGTTCACCGCGCAAAGCCAGTTCATCATGATCACGCACAACAAGAACACCATGGCCAAGGCGGGGGCGCTCTTCGGCGTGACGCAGCAGGAACCCGGTGTGTCCCAAATCGTCTCTGTCCGGGTCGAAGACGCCCCGGTGAACTAGGCGGCTCCGCCATGCAGCAGCATAGCGCAGGCATGAAGCCGCTCCGGGCTCTGCACCTGTTCAGCAACTGCAAATGGACCGGCCCCGCCGAACCCGCGCTGAACCTCTGCCTGGCCCTGCGCCGTCGCGGCATCGACGCCCAATTCGCCTGCGCGCCCGAAGCGGGCTCGTCGGTCAACAAGATCGTCGAGACCGCGCGCGACCGGGGCCTTGAGCCCGTGCTCGACTTCCGCCTCGGCAAGCACCGCAACCCGTGGAACAATTTCCTTGACCGGCGCGCCCTGCGCCGCTGGCTCGACGCGCATCCCGTCGACCTGCTCCACTGCCATCTCGACAACGACCACGAAATTGCCCTTGCGCCGGCGCGCGAACGGAATATCCCCCTCATCCGTTCCAGCTACGAGGGCCCGGGCTTCAGGGACGACGCGCGCCACAAACGCCTGCTGTGCAGCGCCGCACTGCTCATTGAGCCCTCCGAGATGGCCCGGGAGCATGACCTGCGCCTGTCCGGCGCCGACCCGTCCCGCTTTGCGGTCGTGCCCGGGGCCATCGACACGGAACGATTCGACCCGCGCCGCGACACCCCCGATGGACGCCGCTGGCTCAATCTGCCGCGCGACGCCTTTGTCGTCGGCATCGTCGCCCGCATGCAAACCCATCGCCACTACGAAGACCTGTTTCAGGCCGTCGCAAAGATGGCCGCCGCCGACCCGCTCGTCCACCTGGTCATCATCGGCCGCGGCAGCAAGCAGGACAAGGTCGGCTTTGAACCGGTGCGCCGACTGGCGCTGGAAAAGGCCGTGCACTTCACCGGTTACATTGACGGCGAGAACTACGCCGGCATGCTGAAGTCCTTCGACACCGGCGTGTTCCTCGTGCCCGGCAGCGACGGCACCTGCCGCGCCGCCCGCGAAATGCTGGCCATGGGCCGTCCCGTGGTCGTGGCCGACCGCGGCATGCTGCGCGAGATCGTCACCGACGGGCAGAACGGCATCGTTTTCGACGGCACCCCCGACGGTCTGTATCGGGCACTGTGCCGCATGCGCGATGATCGCGCCCTGCGCCTCGAACTGGGCCGCAATGCGCGCCACACGGCGGAAAGCCGCTATTCGCTCGAGGTGCAGGCGGAGATGGTGGAGCAGTGCTACCGCCGCGTCCTCAACGGCGCTCAAGTCTGAGATCTCAAATCTGAGGTCTCAGATTCTTCCCCTATCCCCGGTCCAGCACCGACGACTTTATCACCGCAAAATATTCGCGCAGACAGGCGTTCGGCAGCAGGTACCACGGCGTGGGCGCCGGCAACGGCTGCAACTCCAAGCCCGCCCGCTCCGCCAGCATGCGCACGCGCAGCAGGTGAAAGTCGCTGGACACGACGGCGGCCTTCCACGGGGGCGGCCCGCCCTCATGCTGCAGAATCACCTTCGACAGCCGGAGATTCTCCATCGTGCTCGTGGCCTTGTCCTCCGTAAAAATGCGCGGCCGGTTCACCCCGCCTTTTTCCAGATACTCCACCATGGCCTCGGCCTCGGTGCGGGTTTCCCCAAAACCACGGCCGCCGGTGACGATAACACGGCACTGCGGATGGGCGTGCAGATAATCCAGGGCCGTGTCCATGCGCAGGCGGAGCATCTGCGACGGGGCTCCACCGCGCAATCCCGCGCCCAGCACCAGCAGCCAGTCCTCGTCCTCCCCGGAACTCCGCAGCGTGGCGGTCCATATGAAAGCCTGCACGATGACAAATGACACCGTAAACAGTGCCGCCCCTATGAAGATCATGTGCCGCGCCCGCCGCCAGTACCCCTCCACCGCGATGGGCCATCCCCGAAACAGTGCCAGCGCCCAAACGCACAGCATCACGCCCAGCACGCCGGGAAGCAAAGTGCCCGTGTTCAACCCGCTGCCGATGCACAGCACCATGACCGTGTCGGCGATGCAGGCAACGCCGGCCACGGCCAACACCCGAACGGGCAGGCTTACCCGCGGCTCCCGTACTGCCGCTGATAGTACTCGCGAAATTCGCCCGATTTGATTGGACGCCACCACCACTCGTTCTCCTGGTACCACCGCACCGTAGAGTCAACACCGTCATCCCAGGGTGTATTCGGTGCCCAGCCGAGCGCCCGCAGTTTGGTGCCGTCGATTGAGTACCGGCGGTCGTGCCCGACACGGTCCGCCACCGGCCTGATTAATTCCTCGCCGCGTCCCGTTAGTTCCAGGATGCGACGGGTCAGCTCGATGTTCTGCCGTTCGCTGCCGCCGGGAACGTTGTACGCCTCCCCCGGTGTGCCGTGACGCAGCACGCAGTCGATGCCCGCGCAGTGGTCGTCCACATAGAGCCAGTCGCGCACGTTGCGGCCGTCGCCGTAAAGCGGAAGCGGTTCGCCGTCGATGGCGTTGGTCACAAAAAGCGGCAGCACCTTCTCCGGATACTGGTAGGGCCCGTACGTGTTCGAGCCCCGCGTGATGACGACCGGCAGCCCGTAGGTTTCAAAGTAGGCCGTGCCGAACAGCTCGCTGCCCGCCTTGCTGGCCGAATAGGGATTGCGCGGGTGCAGCGGGTCGCCCTCCTTGAACGAACCGGTTTCGGTGCTGCCGTAGACCTCGTCCGTCGAAACGAGCAGCACACGGCCCACCCCAAGCTTGAGCGCCTGCGCAAGCAGCGTGTTCACCCCCTCGACGTTCGTGCGGATAAAATCCGACGCGCCCATGATGCTCCGGTCCACATGGCTTTCGGCCGCGAAATTCACCACCGCATCGCAGCCCGCCATTGCCGCCCCGAGCGTTTCTCCATCGGCAATGTCGCCCTGGACAAAAGTGTGCCGCGCCGGGTCCGCATCGCGCAGGTTGTTCAGATTGCCCGCGTAGGTGAGCTTGTCGTAGACAACCACGTGAACTTCCGGGTATTTGAGCAGCGTGTTGCGAACAAAGGCCGATCCGATGAATCCCGCCCCGCCGGTGACCATAATGCGTTTCATGTGCGTGTCTCCCGTCGTTGAATGTAATGCACCAGTGCATCCCGCCACGGCCGTGGAGTTCGGCCGGTGACTTTGCTGTATTTTTCTGTGGACAGCACGGCCCGCGCGGGTCGCCGCGCCGCCGTGGGAAACTCGGCCGCGAGGCAGGGGTGCACGGGCGTGTTGAGCCCCGCCAACTCCAGCGCCGCGCGCGCCAGGTCATAACGCGAGCAGGAACCCCCGTTGACAAAGTGGTAGGTTCCCGGCACCGCCGTTTCGCAGAGCGCCATGGTGGCCTCGGCAAGGTCCCACGTGTGCGTGGGGCACCCAATCTCGTCGGAGACGACCCGCAGTTCCGGGCGCGTCTTCGCCGCCGCCAGAATCTTTTCCACGAAATTGTTGCCGCCGGGGCCGTAGAGCCATGCCGTGCGGATGATGAAGTGGTTCGGGTTTTCCGTTCGGGTCGCCGACTCTCCCAGGAGCTTCGTCCGGCCGTACGCGCTCAGCGGAACGAGATCCGGAAAAGCCGTCTCTTCGGTGTAGGGCGCGTCACTCGTTCCGTCGAACACGAAATCGGTGGAGTAGTAGACCACGGCGGCGCCGACGGCCGCGGCGGCCGCGGCGGCGTGTCCCGCGCCGGCGGCGTTGCAGCGCAGCGCCAGTTCCGGTTCCGACTCGGCCCGCTCCACATCCGTGTAGGCCGCGGCGTTGATGACCAGGTCGGCCCGCGCGGCGGCGACAGTTTCAAACACCTGCCCGCGGTTCGTGATGTCGAACTCGGGCAGGTCACAACAGACCACCCCGTGCGCTGCTCCAAAACGGGCTTCCAGCTCGCGGCCAAGCTGCCCCCGTGCGCCCAGTATAAGCACTCTCATCAAAACAACTCCTTCCGTCGCGGCCCGTTTGCATATTAGCATGCATTCCCGCCGGCCGTCCATTGCCCGCAGACGGAAAAGGGCCGCGCAAAAGCGCGGCCCTGAAGGCGGTCTCTTCCTGCGCCGTCCCGGGAAGGGGCGGCGGCGGACTGCGGGTTACTTGCGGCGGCGCAGGTAAGCCGTAAGCGAGGGTGCCATTACACCGTACGGATTGGACTTGAGCTTGAGCACCTTCTCGACGATTTGATCTTTAGTCAACGGACCGCTCTCGCGCAGCACGTTGCGAATGACGTCGCGCACGACGCCCTGCG
>CAIJOU010000821.1 GCA_903822375.1 Candidatus Hydrogenedentota bacterium | reverse complement strand
ATGTATGCATGGTAGAACAAGCAAGACGGACCTTAGGTGGGTGTATTTCATTTTCCAAAAGGTCTACTCAACGGCACCGAAGCCTTCGGTTATTCCGGATTAGCTTCACTGTTTGGGGCTCCGTATATGTCTTCTTGTGCAAGTAGACCTGTTCGTAGGCAATATGGATTCTCAGTAACCCTACCGAGCTTGGTGTGAAATTGGTATGAACGTTTCACTTTGGAAGGAGAACAGCCGCGGCACCACAGTTTTCAACCTCGTCAGAGGGTTGAATCTGCAGGGTTCCGAATATGCAAGCAGGGGCTTATTCATGGGTTGCTGACGGTGGGGGCAAAGGCTTCTGTGCCAATGCGGACCCGAACCGGGTCTGTCGGGCGAGAATCCCGGGCTCAAACAAGAGGTCAGAATATTGCAGTACTTCCTCGAAAAGTCGGCTTCAAGACACGGTGAAATTCACCCCAAAACACAAACGCTGTATTTCTCGACACACACCACCTGCAACTGGGGTTATCGAGATGAACCGCGTTGAACCTCATCTTTGCTTTGAGCGATAGGGGCATCCACTCTAGTGCATGACGGTCCACCTGCCATGGAACCGTTCTTCATCAGGACGGTGAATAAGACGCGAGTCTGAGAAACCCACATCCTAACCCCTAGATGATCGGGCCGCGGTATTGGCATGCCGCCGTGGCGGCAGTGTTAAACTTTTGGTTGCCGGACTAGGATTCGAACCTAGAGTTCCCTGATCCAGAGTCAGGAGCCTTACCAATTTGGCCATCCGGCAGAAGTCTCGGAATGTTACACGAAAAGGGCGGCGCGTGTCAAACTGGAGGCTGGGGTTTGGGGTCCTGGATCTTTGGTTTAGGGGATGTAAAACGGGTCTCCTGCGCGCACCGTTTGCGGTTTGAGGGCCTGTTCGCGCCCCGCTGCCATCCCTCGGTCTTCCCGTTATCCCATTCATCTCACGGGTCCAACAGGTCCCATGGCGAGGGGGGCTCCCCCACACGCAAAATGGAAACCGTGGCAGGGCTGAATGCCCATGCCACGTCAATAAAGGGACCGATGCGGGGCATGCCCCGCCACGCCGGACAGCGTCTTGATTGCGTGCCTCTCCGCTATTCGTCAGCGACTGCACCGTTCTTGCGGGCGGCAACGAGGTTTTGGCTTTCCAGGTAGGCCACATACTTGTTCACCGCGCTGACGTAGGCTTTGATCGCCGCCTCGATGATGTCGGTACTGGCACCGTTTCCGCGGTAGGTGCGATCGCCAAACCTGACCAGCACATAGGCCTCGCCGAGTGCGTCTTTGCCCGGCGTGGTGGCCCGAATCTCGAACTGTTCGAGGCGGCCACTGACACCGACGATGCGCTCGACGGCCATGCAGGCCGCATCCACAGGCCCGTCGCCGACGGAGGTGTCCGTGAAGGTGTCTTCACCGCGGGAAAGTTTGACCAGCGCCATGGCCGGGTCACCGCCGGCGCAACGCACCTGGTCCAGATGGTACACCTCGAATGTCTCCTGCTGCACGCCCAGAATCAGCATGTGCAGGTCATCGTTGAATACCTCTTTCTTGCGGTCCGCAAGGATGATGAACTGGTCGTAGAGCTGCTTGGTCTCCTCCTCGGTCAGCTCATATCCCAGTTCGGCGCAGCGCTTGGCCAGCCCGGCCTTGCCGGAATGCTTGCCCAGGATGAGGTCGCTCCGCTTGCGGCCCACCGTTTCAGGGGCCATTATTTCGTAGGTCCGCGCGTTGGCAATCATGCCGTGCTGGTGTATGCCGGACTCGTGCGCGAAGGCATTGCGCCCAACAATCGGCTTGTTGAACGGAATGGCTAGCCCCGTAACCTTGCTCAACAGCATGCTGGACGGCACCAGTTCCTCCGAGGTCACCCGGCAATCGAAACCGTATTTGTCATGCCGTGTGCGCATCGCCATGACCACCTCCTCCAGGGAGGTGTTGCCGGCGCGTTCGCCGATGCCGTTGATGGTGCACTCAATCTGCCGCGCGCCACCCTCAACGGCGGCCAGCGCATTCGCCACGGCCAAGCCCAGGTCGTTGTGGTTGTGCGTGGAGAAGACCACCTTGTCCGCGCCCGGCGCGTTCTTGATGACATAGCGGAACATCTCGCGAATCTCGTCGGGCGTCGTGTAGCCCACCGTGTCCGGCAGGTTCACCACGTCGGCGCCCGCGGCGATTACCACGCGGGTCACCTCAACGAGATAATCCCAATCGGAACGGGTGGCGTCTTCCGCCGAGAATTCCACGACGGGCACAAGACCCTTGGCCCGGGCCACGGCCCGGCCGGCCGCCGCCAGCACCTCTCCGCGCGACATGCGCAGCTTGTGCTCAAGATGGATGTCCGACGTGGCGATAAACGTGTGCAAAACAGGCCTTGCCGCGCCCTTCAGCGCCGCACCCGCCGTGTCAATGTCCTTGTCGAGCGCGCGGGCCAGGGCGGCCACCTGCGCATGCTTCACCGCCTCGGCCACCCGCCGCACACCCTCGAACTCCTGATTGGAGGCGATGGGAAACCCGGCCTCGATGACATCCACCCCTAGTCGGTCAAGCTGAATTGCCAGGCGCACTTTCGCGCTTTCATCCATGCTTGCCCCGGGCGACTGTTCACCGTCGCGCAGGGTGGTGTCAAAAATCCTGACTTGTTCGGGCATAACGGCACTCCTATCTCGGGTACGCCAGAAATCCAATCATTTCTGGTATTCCCCCGATTGCGTATTATAGCGTCTCTTTGCGTGGTGCCGCAAAAGTACGGACATTCCAACCGGTTTCAGGACATTCCTATTCCCGATTCCTTCGCGGCTCTGCTATACTGAAACCCATGAATCCGCTCATCCACAAAAGCATCCGGCGCACTCTGCTGCTCACGCTGTACGAGCGCTACATGGCCAATCCCGTTGAAATGGTGGAACCCGCCCTTTTCCTGGAAGACGGAACGCTGGACAAGCACTTCCTGCTGGTGAACATGCACTATCTGTCTGACCGCGGCCTGGTCGAACTCATGCTGGGCTATGACCCATCCACCTTCGCCGCCGTCCGCATCACCGCCAAGGGAATCGACCTGGTCGAAAACCAGTTTGAATTGGACCGCCAGTTCCCCCCCCACCCGGACGCCGCGGAGCAGGGGGCGGCAGACCTCCCCATGCTTATCGAGCGATTGCAGGAGGATGTGGACCTATGCGACCTGGACGGCGTGGCGCGCCGCGCCCTGCTTGACGATGTGGCCTACCTCCGCAATGAAATCGCCCGCCCGGCGACCCGCTGGCGCCTGCAGGTCGTTCGGTCCGTCCTTGACTGGATGTCCGAGGCCGTGGCCGCCTGCGACATGCCTCCGCCCGCCCTGCCAGCCCTGACGCGGCGCATTGAAGAAATCGCCGGTGCCAACCGGAGCCAGTTGCCGGAATAGCCCACGCGGGAACTGCTGTTGTCTGAACCGGTTCAAGACAAACAAAAAAAGGAACGCTGCCATGCCAAAAGAAACAGCCCCGCCCGCAGTGGGTGCCAAAGCGCCCGCGTTTAGCCTCCCTGCCAATGACGACAGCACCGTCAGTCTTGCCGGTATCAAGGGGAAATGCGTGGTGCTGTACTTCTACCCGAAATCCAGAATAGTCCATTTTTAGGGGATATTGACACGTTTTTCCGATTTTGTTATAATCCTCATAGATTTTGTTATAACATTTCCCTTTTACCGGGGAAGGAAAGGCAAGACCGCAATGGCAGGATTGGGTTGGTCACTCACACTAAAGGGTAACACTTACTTTGTAATGCACCGTCATCACCCATTAGGTAAACAGGTAATCAAGACAACCCAAGAACACGATAAAGAGAAAGCAATCGTTAAAGCTATACAGATTGCTAATGAAGCTAAACACGCTTTAGAGAATGCCAAAATTCTAGAAGAATTGAAGAATGGTACTTTCAAAACACCAACTTTTGATCCACATTATGTTGATGAAATTGATGAACAGTCCAAACGTGAAGAAGAATTACTACTGGGTAACAAATTGGATGAAGTCAATCCAAGACTATCAACCCTTTGGACATTCTCAGACAAGCATTCAATGT
>CAIJOU010000820.1 GCA_903822375.1 Candidatus Hydrogenedentota bacterium | reverse complement strand
GCCAACGATGCCGGAGAATGATGACGTAAACGCGGCGCTCCGCGCTGCCTTCCTGCCACCTTCACATCCGCTGAACGCGCCCCCCGCACCCCCGCCACCCGCAAATGCCAACGCGGGCGCCGGCGCATGGGCAAGGATACCGAACACCCCAGGCCTGCGCGAACTTTTACTGCGCCGTTTGTACTACGGGCAGTGAAAAAGGACCTGTCATGACCAAGTTGACCGAGAAACGAACCGACACCAGGCAGGCGCGGCGCCGTGCTTTTCTTGAAGCGTTTAGAGCGACCAATGGCAATGCGTCCGCCGCCTGCAGGCGGGTGGGTGTTGCGCGGTCTGCCGTGTACAAATGGCACGAAAGAGATCCGGCCTTTGCAGGGGAATGGAATCGCATTATAGAGGAAGCATTCGGCCTGTCGGGCTGCGATACCTGACAGAAACTGAGGACAACCTATACAACTTATACACCTAAAAAAGGGGCGCACGAGACCTGACACAGACTGAGGACAGATCGGACAAAATGCAACAACCTTAAAAAGGGGCGCGAGAGACTTGAAACCAACACCGGCCACCGTGCCGGAGAATTGAGGTGATGTATGCAAATGAAGACCGACGAGCGAGCCAAGTACCTTCCGCACGAAGACCAGTGCATGCATGGGTACGGCAATATCGACATCTTCCAGAGAATGGGGATGTCCATGACCGAGATCGAACATCTCGAACAGGCAAGCAATGAAAAGGGCGTAGACTCGCTCATCCTGTTCTGCAAAGAGCGGGGCCTCCCAAATGTTCAAAGCATGTTCGAGGCGAACGGCGCCCGCAAGGCAACACGCTGCTGGTAACCCACACTCACCGCGCCCCGGCTGGCTCGACTGGCCGGGGTTGCGGGATGGCCCTGGCGCCCGGGCATGGCCTCTATGTGGGGGTATAATGGAACAGATAGGAGACTAAAACATGATCAACCTTGGCGATGCGGTCCTCTTCTTCCGCGGTGACCATAGCGACATCGACAAATCCGCCGACCACGTGAGCGACATTTCAAAGAACATCGGCCTCGGCTTCGCCCTCGTGGGTGGCGCGATAACCGGCGCCATGGGCTTCGCTCTGAAAGCCTTTGCGGATAGCGAAAAGGCGGGAGCGCAGCTCGATGCCGTCCTGAAATCCACGGGGGGTGCCGCGGGGATGACGCGGGAGGCGCTTGACAGTCTCGCCACGGAGTTGCAGCGCACCACAGCCTTTGAAGATGACGCTGTCGCAAGAGGTGAAGCCATGCTGCTTACCTTCACCAACATCGGTAAGGATGTCTTTCCCATGGCCACGAGGACCATGCTCGACATGTCAACGGCGATGAATCAGGATTTGCAGAGCAGCGCGATCCAGCTGGGAAAGGCGCTGAATGACCCCATAGCCGGAATCTCTGCCCTGTCCCGTGTTGGTGTGCAATTCACTGATTCACAGAAAGAGCAAATCCAGGTCCTTATGCAATCCGGAAATGTCATGGGTGCGCAAAAGATCATCCTGGCCGAACTGTCCAAGGAGTTTGGAGGGTCGGCGGTCGCCGCGGCCGACACCCTGTCTGGAAAGTGGGAGCAGCTCAAGAACGAATTCGGCAACATGATGGAGGACATCGGGAACGCGCTCACTGATGGGGGTGGGTTTAAAGGGTTGCTCGACACAATCAAGAACATTGTGATCTCAGTGGATGACTGGATGAAAGCAAACCAGCCTCTGACCAAGGATTTGGTTTTGCTGACGGCGGGTGTGGGCGGCCTCATGTTCTTCCTCGGGCCCATGTTGTACATCCTGCCTGGCATCGCTACGGGGATTGGTCTTGTCGGCGCTGCGTTCGAAGTCTTGAGTCTCGGCCCTATAGCCGTTGCCGTAGCTGCCCTTGTGGCGGTCGGTGTCATTGGGTACGGCACATACAAACTCCTTACGGGCACTGCCGTTGAATCCAATAAGAAGATCTCCACCTCGAACGAAAAAACGTGGGGCGAGCTTTTGGACCTCATGACCGGTGGGGCCCT
>CAIJOU010000819.1 GCA_903822375.1 Candidatus Hydrogenedentota bacterium | reverse complement strand
CAATACAGCCCCGGGCCGCATGCGGCCTGAAAGGCAGCTGCGCCCCGGGGTAATGATTGCCTCTACGATCGTGCCCTGAAGGGGCAGCCCAGCCTTGAGCCCGCGCGAGGTCCTTCCGCGCATGATTGCACAAGAGTGGCATGGGTGGCCTTTGCTCATCCGGCGATTAAGGGTTGGAATGGTCGCTTGGATTACCGGCACTCATTTGGTAGTCTACTTGCCGGTAAGGGCGATAATCGCGCAAGAGTTTGTGGACGTGTGGGATTCAGTTGGAGGACTGGGGTATGGACAGACTGGTTAGTACGGAAGAACAAGGTACAGAAATGCCCCCACCCCATCCCCCGCATGGGAAGGGTTCGGGAACGTCCGAAGACGGTCTTTACTTTCGCAGGAGGGCATTGTCCATAAGCGGCTGGCTCCTGCTTGTGATCGCAGTCTATATGCCAAATGCTCTTCTCTTCATCTGCACGGCTGAACTGGCAAACAACCCAAGAGGAATCCTGGCATTTGGACCGCCTCTGCCATTTAATCTTACCATTCAGGAACGGGCAAATTTTACGTTTATCTCATTTGCGTTCACGTTCGCCCTCTTTTTCGCTCTTGTGGTTGTCGACATATGGAGAATGGGAACCTTTGCGTCGGGCATCAGAATCCATGACGGCCTCTTCGATCTCTTGCGCAAGAATGAAACTCCCCGCGCGAGCATTCAAGCTGAAACCGTTAACAAGATACTTGCCGTGAATAATACCCTCATGGAAGGAAGGGCTTTCAGAATTACCCTCCAGGACACGACCGGACGAAAGTACACCCTGCGCAACTCCACAGATACTGCCCTTCTGGTTCCTCTTGCAGAATTCTGTCAGCGAGCACACATCGAATACGAATACCGAAAGGATGCCGTGGAACCACTGATGTTGTTTGTGCTTCTGGCAGCCATTGCAGAAGTGTTTGCTTTGTACTTCATAAGACATCCTTTCCCGGTGGCAATTTCCATAACGCTCATCATGCTATTCTTCCAGGTAATTTGTCATAAGATAGTGGTGCGAAACATGAAGTAGCCCGCAAAGTCGCCTGCACCGCGATGTCGGCGTTTCCATGATGACTGCCTGCAAGTTCCGGAGTGGTGAATGGCTTCCAAGAAGCTGATGCCAATGGCCACGATCGGGTCGGACCTAACGCCGGACAAGAAGATGTCCGTCTTGGGATGCCCTTTCAGGGCAACCAAAAGCAACACCTCTGACCCAGGGGCGCCCTCACCCTCTGGGTGACGGGCGGTCCTGGGCTGTCATCGGTTGTCCCGTTGGGACAAAGCGTCATGGCGGGCGGGTAACTATAACGCCGTGCCGGATTCCTCTGCTGCGCAAACCGCAACTACCGCCAAACCGTCGCTCGAGCTGTTGCAACTAAGCTAAGCCTGTGTCTGCCGCGACTGCCGCCCCCTGCCACAGCCTTTCAGCGGTGGTCTAGAACGATTTGCTGTTGACACGCCGCATGCCCGAGGGCATAAATCGAGCATTGGATCTGCAAAGTCGGTTGTCGGGATACCCGCTGGCCCCGCATCTCATTCTTGAACCGGTCTCTTGGGTTGAGTGAAGTGGCCCCGAACTTGGACAGCACAAGCGGCCGCATAAGACGGCGTAGTCTGAGGAACACTGTCCGGCGGGGAGAGGATGACGGCATGGGCGCGAATTCTCCAGGACGCTGAAAGCGTTTTCCAATACAGCCCCGGGCCGCATGCGGCCTGAAAGGCAGCTGCGCCCCGGGGTAATGATTGCTTCTACGATCGTGCCCTGAAGGGGCAGTCCAGCCTTGAGCCCGCGCGAGGTCCTTCCGCGCATGATTGCACAATAGTGGCATGGGTGGCCTTTGCTCATGCGGCGATTAAGGGTTGGAATGGTCGCTTGGATTACCGGCACACATTTGGTAGTCTACTCGCCAGCAATGATGAACGCCGACAAGAGATTTCGGCCCGGATGAGTAATTCGCCGTGAATTCGTCGACGGTATTACGCGGCACTCATGCCTGAAAGTCTCGTTGACAGTGTGGAGTTTGGGTAAGAAGGGTGCGGTGTATGCTTATAGTAAGGTTGGTTGTTATCAGCATTATCGCCGTGTGCTTTCTTGGCGTCGGCAACGCAGCATCAGACGACTTTTTGCCGAAAGAAGTGCGGCAGTGCGTCGAGGAATTCGTAAGACCTCCGGTCGAGCCGAAGGATTGTCCGCGACTCTCGGATATGAAAACAATAAAGGTACTTGACCTTCCAGACTCTACCCAGATCGGAAGAGCGTCGTGTAGGGAAAGAGTGTACGTCCTGGTGTAGATCTCGGTGGT
>CAIJOU010000818.1 GCA_903822375.1 Candidatus Hydrogenedentota bacterium | reverse complement strand
GGAGATAGGGTCGGACGCCAGGTCCTGATCGATGGAAAACCGTTCCTCCATGCCCTGCACCGCAGCCGATTTCTCCTTGAGTATGGAGTAGACCTCGTCGTCGGCTTTCTGCTTGTAATGGCTTGTGGCGCAACCGGCAATGCCCGTAACGGCCAACACGGACACAACCCGAACCAGGGCTCTGCGTGGCTTGAAGAAATATATCGGAAGTCGTTTTGTCATATCCACCAAGAAATAGTACTGCCTATTACGATTGGACCCATATACAGTGGAAAAGGTTTCCAAAAGGCGTGGAAAGAAGATCATTCCACCCCGTGACCGACAATCACAACACACACGCATTTTACCAAACGTGTCGGTGGGAATTGAAGTTGACTGGCTGGGGTTAAGTCCTCTATAATTATACCCCTAGGGGGTATAAGGAGTGTCTCATGGCAGAGAAAGATGCGAAATGCAGGGCGGCCATCGCTGCGAGACTCAGCCGCGCCGAAGGACAGATGCGCGGCATTCGAAAAATGATTGAGGAAGAGCGTGATTGCGTGCAGATTCTGCGTCAACTTGCCGCCATTGACGGGGCCATTCGGGCCGCCGCGCGCATGATTGTTTCCAAGCACTTGGAGACGTGTATCGAGCAGGCGTCCGCATCCGCGGAGGAACGGACGCGTGTTATGCAGGAACTGAACGATATTTTCGGAAGGTTTGCCTGAAAGGGCAAAGGTCAGATGAACTGTAGATGAACTGGAGGTTTAGGATTTATGTCGAAGAAGATTATTGTTGTCGGCGGTGTTGCGGGCGGAATGAGCTGTGCCGCACGCCTGAAGCGGTTGGACGCATCCCTGCAGGTCACCGTCTTTGAGAAAGGGCCGGATGTGTCCTTTGCCAACTGCGGCATGCCCTATTTCATAGGCGGAGTCATCACCGACCGCACCGGAATGGCGGTACAGACGCCGACAACCCTGAAAGCGCGCTACGGTCTGGACATTTTCACCCGCCACGAGGTGATGTCCATAAATGCTGCAAACCGCAGGGTGTCCGTTAGGGACCTTGAGACGGGGGCAGTCAGCGAGGCGGAATACGATCACCTTGTTCTGGCCACGGGCGCCGAACCACTTCGGCTTCCCATTCCGGGCGCAGACGCTCCCCATGTGTTTGTGCTGAGCGATCTGGGGGATATGGACAAGATTGCCGCGGCTGCCGGTCGCGCAAAACGCGCCTGCATCATCGGCGCGGGGTTCATCGGACTCGAACTTGCCGAGAACCTGCGCGAGTGTGGATTGTCGGTGAGTCTGGTCGAAGTCCTGGACCAGGTTCTCGCGCCGATGGACCGTGAAATGACCGCGCCCCTTGCCCAGGAACTGCGGCTGAACGGCGTCAACCTGGAATTATCCAACGCAGTGGAGCGCATCGAAAAGGACAAGGTAATCCTGCGGGACGGCAAGACGCTCGATGTGGACTTTGTGTGCATGTGCGCCGGGGTGAGGCCGCGGACCGGACTGGCGAAAGAGGCGGGGCTGAAACTCGGCGCCCGGGGACATGTTGTTGTTGATGAGTCGATGCGCACCAGCGATCCGAACATTTTCGCGGTTGGCGATGCGGTGGAAGTGAATGATGTCCTGACAAACACCCCCATCGCGGTGCCCCTGGCGGGTCCGGCGAACCGGCAGGGCCGCATTGCCGCAGACGTGATCTGCGGCCGTGACAGTACCTATCCCGGCATTCAGGGAAGTTCCATCGTGAAGGTGTTCAATCTCGCCGCCGCGCAAACCGGCTGGACGGAAAATCGCCTCAAGACGGCCGGCATGGCCTACAGGCGTGTGTATCTGCATCCCACACAGCACGCCAAGTACTATCCCGATGCCCAACTGGTGGGCATGAAGATGCTCTTCGACGGCGACGGGCGGATTCTGGGCGCCCAAATGGTTGGAACCGACGGCGTTGAAGTTGGAATCGACATCATTGCCACGGCCATGCGCGGCGGACTGTCGGTATACGACCTGGAACAATTGGAACTGGCCTATTCGCCGCAGTGGGGCGCCGCCAAGCATGGCATCAACATGCTCGGCTTTGTCGCGTCCAACGTGCTGCGCGGCGACACAAAGATGATTGAGCCGGACGACCCCGCTGAAGACTTCTACTGGCTGGACGTGCGCATTCCCGCCGAGGCGGAGGCAGGCACGGTGCCGGGTGCCGTAATTGTCCCGTTGGACGAGCTTGAGCACCGCCTGGACGAAATACCAAAAGACAGGGAAATTGCCCTGTACTGCGCCGTGGGGCTGCGCGGTTACATCGCCGAACGCATGCTCATCCAGAAAGGATTCCGAGTGCGCAACCTGAATGGCGGTTACCGCACCTGGTGCTGGTACCACGCCATGGACAAGGTGGGTCATACCATCACGGCCTGCTGCGACAAGGGAACATGCTCTGAAGGCCCATCAAACAAGGAGAAGGACGTCATGTCCGAAAAGGCAATACAACTTGACGTGTGCGGGCTCCAATGCCCCGGCCCCATGGTCCAGGTAAAGAAAAGCATGGACACCATGCAGCCGGGCGAAGTACTCCAAGTCACGGCGTCCGACCCCGGATTTGCGGCGGACATTCCCGCATGGTGCGCCAGCACCGGCAATGCCCTGCTCGAAGTGAAATCCGCCGCGGGCCGCTATGTGGCCCGCGTACAGCGCGGCGGTGCCGCTCCCTGCGCCGCCGCCGCTGGCGTCGCTGCGCCCGCGCTGACGGGGAAGACCATCGTCTGCTTCTCAGGCGATTTGGACAAGGTGCTGGCCGCCTTCGTCATTGCCAACGGCGCCGCCGCCATGGGCAGCAAGACGACCATCTTCTTCACCTTCTGGGGACTGAACGCACTGCGCCGCGACAATCCACCCAGCGTCAGCAAGGGGTTCATGGACCGCATGTTCGGCTGGATGATGCCGCGCGGGGCCAACCGCCTCAAACTGTCGAAGATGAACATGGGCGGCATGGGCACGGCCATGATGAAGATGGTGATGAAAGACAAGAAAGTGATGTCCCTGCCTGAACTGATCTCAGCGGCAAAAGAAGCAGGCGTCCGGTTGGTGGCGTGCTCCATGTCCATGGACGTCATGGGCCTCAAGCCGGAAGAACTGATCGAGGGCATAGAAATCGGCGGCGTGGGCGCATTCCTTGGCGCGGCAAACGAATCGAACGCATCCCTCTTTATTTAACCGGGAGAGAGGAAGTGTTCCCGCACCCTGGTGACGTCTTCCGCGATGCCCACTATGAGGGCGTCTAAAGACGCGAATTTCTTCTCGGGCCGCAGGTGCTTGTGGAAGACTATCTCGATGACTTTGCCGACGAGGTCGCCATGGAAGTCCAGCAGGTACGCCTCGATGGTCACCTCATCCTGGCGGATTGTGGGTGCTATGCCGATGTTGACCGCGGCCATCCAGCATTGCCCATCGACAAGCGCCTCGGCTGCGTAAACACCGTGCGCCGGTATCGCCGAGTTGTGCGGCAGCACGTTTGCGGTGGGAAATCCAAGTGTGTTGCCGATGCCCCGGCCGCTCACGACCTCGCCCTCGATTGCATAACGCCGGCCCAGAAGCTCCTCAACGGACTCCACTTCGCCCTGCAGAATGCGTTCCCGGACGATGGTGCTGCTTACACATTGGCCGCCTGCGAACAGCGGGTCTATCTGGGACACCTCCATGCCCAGTGCAGGTGCGTTTTCTGCGAGATACTCGAAGGTTCCCTGCGCCCCCTTGCCGAACCGAAAGTCATGTCCGACAACAAGTTTTCGCGTACCGCACCGGCCCGCCACGACGTCCCTGAGAAATGCCGCCCGGTCCAGGTTGGCGATGGTCGCGTTGAAGGGCAGGAAGAAGAGCGTGTCAACGCCAATGGCCTCCAGCAGCCTGGCCTTCTGGTGATCGCTGGTGAGTATGTTGGGCGCGTTTTCAGGATTGAAGAATTGGCGCGGATGGGGCCGCAGGGTCATGACGGCAGAAGGCATGCCAGACTGACGCGCCTCCTCCACCAGACGGTCCAGCAATGCCCGGTGTCCAAGATGTACACCGTCAAAACTGCCGATGGTCAGGACAACGCCTGACGGTTCAGGGGAATGGTCGAGCACATTTTCGACGATTTCCACAGAAAGGCTCCCTTAGGGACGATGCACGGCTGCCGGTGCGAGAACACCCACAGTCAACGTATTGACTGCGCACGGATGTCCCAAGTTTCCCTAGTCCTGCTCCACGAACACGCGCTTGGGCTGGACGCGCACGCCCATTGCGGACGGCATGGCTGTGCCGAGGGCAATTAGTTTGCCCGATGCGTTCTTGATTTGAACCAGTCCTTCGCGGACCGGGGCCGTTCCGTCTTCAAGGTTGTCCACGGCGACGGCACCACCGGTCGTGACGATGACCTCGCGCGCGCGGTCCACCCGGACCTCCGGAAGGTCCAAAGCGTTGTCCATGGGGATGATGCGCGAAGCGACAATTTCCGGCCCGTCCAGTTCGTCCACAGGCAGCGCATCGGCCACCGAATAGCGACCCACCGCCGTACGCCGAAGCGCGGCGAGCGCAGCGCCGCAACCCAGCAACTGCCCGGTTTCATGGCAAAGACTGCGCACATAGGTTCCGCTTCCACAGCGCACGCGAATGCCCGCGTCCGGCGGGGTGTATGAGAGCACGTCGAAGGAGAACACCTTCACCGGCCGCGGCTGCCGTTCCACCACCTCGCCCTGCCGCGCGATCTTGTACAGGCGTTTGCCGCCAACTTTCACCGCGCTCATCATCGGCGGGATTTGCAGGATATCGCCCACAAAACCGTTGCACACACTCTGAATGGCTTCCATATCCAAGGCGGGAATGGGGCGCTCCGCAACGGTTTCACCGTCGAGATCGTAGGAGGATGTCTCCAGGCCAAAACGCATGATGCCCTCGTACACCTTGTCCAGGTCAGTCAGGTATTCCGACAGGCGTGTTGCCTGGCCGAGGCACAGCACCAGCAAACCGGTGGCGCCGGGGTCAAGCGTTCCGGTATGGCCGATGCGGCGCTGTCCGATGGCCCTGCGAATGCGGTCCACCACATCATGGGATGTGATGCCCGCAGGCTTGTCCGCCAAGAGCAACCCGTTCCTCATGAGCTTACCCCGCTGTCATTGTCCGCTGAAGGCGCGGAAAGCTGTTCTTCAAGCGCCGCAAGAAGGGTTTTGCGCGCGGTATCGATGGGCAGTTCCAAAGTCACGCCGGCCGCAGCCACATGCCCGCCGCCGCCATAGTGGCGCAGGAAGGCGGCGCAGTCGAAATCACCCTCGGAGCGCAGGCTGAGTTTGCAGTAGCCAGACTCGAACGCGGTGAACAGGGCTGCCACGCGGACGCCGTTCACATGCTTGATGATATTGACCAACCCTTCGGTGTCCTCGCGCGTCGCCTGGGCGTCACGAAAGTCTTCGGGCGACAGCCACGAATCGGCCAGAATGCCGTTGACATGAAAGCTGGCATGTGCGGTCAGGCGGCGCATAAGCTCGAATTTCGCGCGCGGCAGCGAATAAAACACGTCATTGCTGACCGAGGCAACATCAATCCCGGTGCGGATGAGGCGCGCGGCCTTCTCGTGGGACGTTGCCGTCGTGTTGGAAAAACGGTAGCCGCCCGTGTCGGTGATTTGAGCGATGTACAGGCAGAGCGCCGCGTCGGCGGAAACCTCCACCCCGGCGGCATCGTAGAGGTCCATGAGCAGTTCGCCCGTGGCGGCCTGGGCCGGGTCTATATGCCCCATCGTGCCGGGAGGGCCCGCGTCTTGGTGATGGTCGATAACGATGACCTTCGTGGACGGCACGATCCAATCCGCAATCTCTCCGATACGGTCGAAGCTGGAACAGTCCAGAATCACAACCGTGTCGAAGGAGGGCCGCTCGGCGTCGTGGTTCAGTATGCGCTTTGCGCCGGGAAGCGTTGTGTAGCTGCGCGGCACCCCCCCTTCGACCGCCATGGAAGTTCGCGTCTTGCCCAAGGCCCGAAGCAGATGCCAAAGTCCGAGCACGCTTCCGATTGCGTCCCCGTCCGGATTGACATGCGTTGTCAGCAGCAGAGACTCGGAGGAGCGCAGTTCCTCAATAACCTGCTCAAGCGTAAGCACGAGCATGGGTGACTGACGCTGGTCGGTGTGTATTTCCTCGAGCACCTCCTCCAGATGATACACCGAATCCAGGGTTTCATCGGGGAAAAAGCGGATTTCAGGCGTGTAGCGCATGCGCAGGAACTGGCCCACTTCCCTGCGTATCCAACCTGCCGAATTGCGCAAACCCACAAGAGAGCCCTTGCGTTCCGACTCGCTGCCGAAGAGGCTCACATACACGTTGGCGTAGTGCAGGTCGGCGGACATCTTTACGTCCATGACAGACACAAATCCGATGCGCGGGTCCTTGACACCTTTGGCGAGCAGCTTGGCAATTTCTTCGCGGAGCAGTTCGCCCACGCGATTGGAACGTCCTTTGGGGCTCATAGCATTTCTATCCGGTAGTCTGCCAGCTCCGCGCCAAACTGGCGCGCGGCAAAACTGGCGATTTCGTTCAGTTGGGTGTTGGCGTGACGGCTGTCGCCGCTCACGACACAGGCGGCGAGGCGGCAACGGGTCCAGACATCCTGATAGTCAATCTCGGCCACGGAACAGTTGAACTGCCCGCGCATTCTGTCCTTCATGCCTTTGATCACCCGCCGCTTTTCTTTCAGGGAACGCGCGCCGGGGACAAGCAGGTCCAGATAAAGCACGCCGATGGTCAAGACAGCACCTTCGCCTAGGCCAGCACCTTGGCAACCTGCTCAATCTTGAACACTTCCACGATGTCGCCGACTTGGATGTCGTCGTATTTCTCAAGCTTAAGGCCGCACTCGAAGCCCGTGGACACCGACCGCGCGTCATCCTTTTCCCGTCGGAGGGAATCGACCCGGCCCTGGTAGATGATGACACCGTCCCGAATCAGGCGCGCGCTTGCTCCGCGCGTCACATCGCCGTCCTGCACGTAGCAACCCGCGATGTTGCCGAGCGCCGAGGAATGGAATATGCGGCGCACCTCGACGTGGCCGGTGACTACTTCTTTTTTGTCCGGTGTCAGCAGGCCTTCAAGGGCGCTGCGAACCTCCTCAAGCATTTCATAAATGATGCGGTAGGTGCGGATGTCCACACCCTCCTGCTCGGCCAGTTTCTTTACCTTCGCGTTGCCGGTCACGTGGAACCCGATGATTACCGCATCGCTCGCGCTGGCAAGCAGCACGTCGGACTCGCTCACCGCGCCCACGCCGGAGTGAACCACGGTGACCTTCACCTCTTCATTCCCGAGTTTGCCAAGGCTGGTCAGAAGCACGTCCACCGAACCCTGCACGTCGGCCTTGAGGATCACCTGGAGGGTTTTCTGCGCCGAACCGGCCACGCGCGCATGGAAGTCTTCCAGCGTCATGTGCTTCACGGCCGGCCCCTTCTTCAGGCGCTGGGCCGCGGCGCGCTTCTCGGCGATGCTCCGCGCAAGGCGTTCTTCCTGGGTCACGATAAACACGTCGCCCGCGTCGGGCGGCGAGTTGAATCCTGTGACGACGACCGGCATGGACGGCCCGGCCTCTTGAATCTCCTCACCCTTCGAGTTGGTCATGCTGCGCACCCTGCCGTAGGTCGTTCCGGCAAGGAAAGCGTCGCCGACGCGCAGGGTGCCGTTTTGCACCAGCACCCACGCCACGGGCCCGAGGCCGATGGTGATTTCAGACTCGATAATCGCGCCTTTGGCGCGCTTTTTCGGGTTGGCCTTCAGGTCGAGCATTTCCGCCTGAATGACCAACAATTCCATGAGGTCGTCAACACCGACGCCCATCTTGGCCGAAATGTCCTTCATGACCGTCTTGCCGCCCCACTGCTCGTCGAGCAACCCGTACTGGGTCAACTCCTGACGCACACGGTCCGGCTGGGCATTGCCAAGGTCACACTTGTTGATTGCCACAACGATAGGCACTTCAGCCGCCTTCGCGTGGTCGATGGCCTCAATGGTCTGTGGCTTGACGCCGTCGTTCGCCGCGACCACCAGGACCACAACGTCCGTCACGTGCGCGCCGCGGGCACGCATTTGCGTGAACGCCTCGTGGCCCGGCGTGTCCAGGAAGGTAACGCCGCCCGTGGGCAGTTCCACGTGGTAGGCGGCAATGTGTTGCGTGATGCCGCCCGCCTCGCCGGCGGCCACGTTGGCGGTGCGCACCTTGTCCAACAGGGTTGTCTTGCCGTGGTCCACATGGCCCATAACGGTCACGACCGGATTGCGGCGTTCCATGTCTTCGGGATTGTCCGGCTCCTCGGTGAAGATCTGTTCCTCCTCGGGAATGGAGATCTCAACGTCGAATCCGTGACTGTCGGCTATTTGACGCACCAGATCCAGGTCCAGCGTCTGGTTCTTGGTGGCCAGAATGTTCGATTCCATCAGTTCGAGGATAATCTCGCTCACGGAGATGTCCATCATGGCGGCTAGCCGCTCAACAGTGATGTTCTCCTCCACCTGAATCGTGCCCGCGGACTGACTCTCGTGCTCGGAAGAACCGTCCTCGTCGCGGCGTTTGCGGCGGCGTTTCTTGGCCCCGCCCACGGAGGCGCCCGACTGGTATTCCTTGACGGCAGCGGCCGCCTCGCGGCGGATGTTATCCTCAAGCAGACGCAAGCGCTCCGCTTTCTTCTGTTTCTGTTTGGCCGTCTTTCCGGCACCGCGCTTTTCCCCGCGCGGCCCGCTTCGCTCGCCGCGCTCATCGCCGGCCGTGAAGCTTATGGTTGTTTGCGTCTTGTACTTCGGCCCGCTGGGGGCGCTGCCGCCGCCGGGAGCCGGAGACGGCGCGGATGACCGTTGCGGCGGACCGGCAAGCTGCGCAGCCCGTTGCGCCTTGCGCTTCTGGTCCATTGCGATGACACGCGCCACCACGTCCGGGTCCGGCACGGGGGGCGCGACGCGATCGTCTTTCTTCTCCTCGCGGTGGCCCTCTTTCTTACGCGCGGCCTTCCGGCGTTCGATTTCCTCATGCTGACGTTCCGCCGCGGCCAACGCGCCCTCGGGCTCATGTGGCCCGTCTTCGGCGCCGGCCTCCGCAAGGCCACCCTCGGCGGACAGTCCATGCGCCCCGGCTTCGTCGGCAAACTCGCCCTCTTCGAGGCCGAGGGAATCGTCAAACGCATGCGGTTCGCCGGCGACAACCGGCTCATCCTTCATGATCTCGGCGCGCGGCTTGGGCTTCGGGGCGGCTTCAACAACCGGGACTTCGTGTGTCTCAATCGGCGTCGGCGCCTCGACCTCAACAACGGGTGCTTCCACAACCGCATGTTCCGCGACCGTCTCCGAAACGTGTTCCGGCGCGGCTGCTTCCACGATAGTTTCCGGCACCTCGTGAACGATCACCTCGGGGGCCGGGGCGATTACCACAGGTTCAGGCACGATTTCAGGAACCGCTTCCTGCACCGTTTCTATCTCGGCGACCTCAGCGATTTCAACAGCCTTCTCCGTGGTCTTCTTCTTGGCCTCGGCGGCGCTCTTCTTGGCTGCCGCCTTGGCTTTCTTGGCCCTGTTGGCCTCTTCCTTTTCAATGGCTGCGAGCTTGCGTTCAAACGCGGTGCGGTCCTCGTCGATCTCAATCAGGGTGTCAACCTGATCATCGTCGATCTCGGCGTCTACGCCCGCGATTTTATAGTGCAGTTTGCGCAGGATTTCGACCGCCTCATCGGCGGACAAATCCAGCTTCTGCGACAGTTTGGCAATTGTCGGCATCTAGTCACCACCTCCAGACATCACATGGACGGCCTCTCAGCAGGGGCTGCGCGGCCGAATGGAGCGGCGCAGCCGAATATCACGGAATGATCAGGACTGTTCGTCGGTTTCGTTCACAATGCCGTCGGCATCCTCCTCGGAGACCGGCGTTTCGGCCGCCTGCTCCGGTGGTTCATTGTCCTTGTCGCCCCGTATGTCAATGTTCCAGCCCAGAAGCCGCGAGGCAAGACGCGCATTTTGGCCGCGCTTGCCGATAGCCAACGACAGCTGGTCCTGGGGGACTATTACTTGGATGGACTTGGTGTCCGGATTGAGATGAATGCGGAGAATGTCGGCCGGATTGAGCGCATTGATGGCAAGCTGGACCGGGTCTTCGCTCCAGCGCACGATGTCGATCTTCTCGC
>CAIJOU010000817.1 GCA_903822375.1 Candidatus Hydrogenedentota bacterium | reverse complement strand
GACGTGGAGAACTGCCGCGACTGGGACATCGGCATGCCGATGGACAAAACGCTGCTGGCCGACAAGGCCAACGAGGACTACTGGAAACAATACGGCCAGACGCCCAAACTCATCGCCACCTTCAAAGCCGGGAAGGACCTGTGGGGCAACCGCTTTGGCTCGGTCACGGCCGTGCGCTTTTCCGGACCGGGCGTAACGGAGGCGTCCGTGCGCGACCAGCTTCGCGCAAAGCTGTCGGCCGAACGCCTCGGCCTGCACTTCCTGCCCGTGCGCCAGCAGGCGCTCCGCGCCGTCGCCCAGGCCACCGATTTCGGCGGGCTCTTCGTGGGCATGAGTTTCTTCCTGATCATCGCGGCGCTGGTGCTGCTGGGCCTGATCTACGTCTTCGGCCTGCAGCAGCGCACCGCCGAACTGGGCCTGCTGCTGGCGGTGGGCTGGCGGCTGCGCCGCGTGCGGGTCCTGTTTATGGTCGAGACGCTGCCCGCCGCCCTTTGCGGCGCGGCGCTCGGCGCGCTCGCGGGCGCGGGCTATGCCCGGCTGTTGCTGGCGGGACTGGCCCACTGGTGGCCCGGCGCCGTCGCCGGTGCCGAGATCCATTTCCACGCACTGCCCGCCACGCTGGCCGAAGGTGCAACTATCGCCTTCCTGTGCGCGTTCTTCACGCTGCTCATTGCCCTGTGGCGCGGCACGAGCAGCACGCCGCGTGAGATGATGACCGCCGACGCCTCTACCTCCGTGGCGATCGCCCGGGGCGGGTCATGGTGGGGATTGCTGCTTTCCCTGCTGGCACTGCTGTGTGCCGTTGCCACGGGCGTTTGGGCCTGGGTCGCGCAGCCTGACAACCCGGCCGAATCGTTCTTCTCCGTCGGCGCGCTGCTGCTGATGGCCGAACTCGGCGCATACGGATGGGTGCTGGGCCGGCTGTCGCGGCGCCGCGGAACCCACCATCCACGCCTGTGGAAGATTGCGCTCATGAACCTCGCCCGGCGGCGCGGCCGCAGCATGAGCGTCGCGGCCGTTACGGCCTGCGGCTGTTTTCTGGTCTTCGCCGTGTCGGCCATGCAGGAGAATATGGCGCTCCACGCCGACCGCCGCGATTCGGGCACGGGCGGGTTCGGCGTCTTCGCGCAAACCACCATTCCCGTGCTCGACACGCCCGCCAAACTCCGTGAACGCTTCGGTGTGGACACACTGCCGCTCAAGGTGCGCGACGGCGATGATGCGGGCTGCCTCAACCTGAACCACGCGCAGCAGCCCCGTCTCTTCGGCGTGGACGAGAAGAAACTGGCCAAGCTCGGCGCCTTCGCGCAGGATTCCGAGGCCGCCGCGCTGTGGGGCCTGCTCGACCAGCCGCTGCCCGACGGCATCGTCCCGGCGCTGGTCGGCGACAGCAACACGGCACAATGGGGCCTGCAGAAGAGGACCGGCGAGCACGGCGACCTGCTGAGCTATCGCGACGAATCGGGCCGCGAGGTGAAGGTGAAGTTGGTGGGGCAGCTACCCAAGCGGCTCTCCCTGTTCCAGGGTTCGCTTCTGGTTTCGGAAGAGATCTTCACCAGTCTGTACCCGTCCGAATCAGGCTTTCGCGCGTTCCTGGTGGATGTCCCCACGGCGGAGGCCACGGCCACCGCCGCGCGGCTCAACAAGGACCTTGCCAAATACGGCATGGAGGCCACCACCGCGGTGGACCGGTTGCGCCAATTCTATGCCGTTGAATCCGCCTACCTCGCCATGTTCCTCGTGCTTGGCGGACTGGGCCTCGTGCTCGGCACCGGCGGCACGGGCATTGTGGTCCTGCGCAACCTCTTCGAGCGCCGCGCCGAGATCGGGCTGTTCCACGCGTTGGGTTACACCCCGTCCACCGTCACCCGCCTGCTCCTGCTGGAGCATGGCGCGCTCGTGCTGGCCGGGACGATACTGGGCACCGCCGCCTCGGCGGCGTCCGTGCTGCCGTTGATTCTCCTGTCGAGCACCGTCGTGTCCCTGCCGCTGCAGGCGACGCTGCTCGCCGCCATCCTCTGCGCCAACCTGGCCTGCCTCGCCGTGACGGTCCTCGTCGGAATGCCCCGCAATCCCGTTGCGGGATTGCGGGAAGAGTAGTCCGGGAACGGACATCCTGTTCCGGTCAATGGTCTGATAAGGGGCATGGTATTTGCCGGATACTCGTTATGGCGAGCCATGACCGCATGCAGGCAACTGGTCGCAGTACCTCCTTCATGAATGCACCGGTTGCGCGATCGAGCACATGGCCAATAAGCTTGTACGACCGGGGACACGGGTAACATCTGTCCTGCTTCCCGGCGCATGGGATCTTTGTTCCTTAATCCCATTGGGTATGCGGGCAAATGCAACGATTGGCCGACCGCATCCGCAATGACTGGAAGCCCCCAACCTGCTAATATGATTCCGCCGACCAACAAGGAGGATTATGCCGTGCGAACCACTTTGCCGATGGGAATCGTCGTGATGTGCATTGCCGCCGCGTGCGGCGCGGCGCCTGCCTCACCCGCGGAGATGGTCTCGGCGCACCAATGGGTGGATGCGAAGTTCGGCAATGCGGCATCCGCCGCCCCCTCGGGCAGCCTCACGCTGCTCACCCACTTCGACGTGGTCTGGCGGGACTGCCGTGTGGATCGTCCCCTCGTTCTGGGCACCCGGGAGTACCATCGGGGCCTCTTCACCCACGCCCCCGCCGACGTGCTGGTGAAACTGCCCGCACCGGGCGGCACATTCACCGCCGGGGTCGGCGTGGACACCAACGACCAGACGCGCGGCGGCCGCGGCAGCGTCGTCTTCACCGTCGCAGTGGGTCCAGTTGCGGAGGCCTTCAAGTCGCCTCTGCTGCACGAGGGCATGGCGCCCGTGCCGGTTGGCGTTGACCTCGGCGGTGCGACGGAATTTCACCTTCTGGTCAATGACGGCGGCGACGGGAATTCCTGCGATCAGGCCGACTGGGTGGACACAAAGGTTGTGCTGGCCGACGGCCGCGCGGTCTGGCTGGGTGATTTGCCGATCGTGGAAGGGCCGGCGGAAGCCGTCGCTTCGCCCACCACGGACCCGCCCTTCTCCTTCAAGTACGGCGACAAGAGCTTCGCCGAACTGCTGCCCGGTTTCGCAAAGGAAGCCACCGAACAGCGGATCGACGGTGCCCGTGTCCGGCATGAACTGAAATACCGCGACGCGGGGACCGGCCTGGAAGTGTGTTGTGCCGCCATGGAGTACCTGGATTATCCCACCGTGGAGTGGACGCTTCACTTCAAGAACACGGGCGCAAAGGACACGCCGATCCTCTCTGACATTGAGGCGCTCGCCACCTGTTTCAACCGGCTTGCCGACACGGTCTACTCCCGCTTCGCCCGTCAGGGCGAGTTCACGCTGCACCACCACACCGGCAGCCTTTGTGCGCCGAACGACTACGAGCCGCACACGTCCGTGCTGAAGGCCAGGGAGACCAAGCGGCTCGCTTCGGCTGGCGGGCGCGGCAGCAACGGCGACTTCCCCTATTTCAACATTGAATGGCCCGGCGAGGGCGTCATCGCCGTGGTCGGCTGGCCCGGCCAGTGGCGGGCGACCTTCACCCGCGACGACGGGGCGGGGCTTCGCGTGGCCGCGGGCCAGGAACAGACCCATTTCACGCTGCATCCCGGCGAGGAAGTGCGCTCGCCGCTTGTGGTGCTCCAATTCTGGAAGGGCGACGCGGTGGACGCGCAGAACACGTGGCGGCGCTGGATGATCGCGCACAATGTTCCGCGGGTGGACGGCCAGCTTCGGCCCGCGCATCTTTCGGGCTGTTCCTCCCATTTCTTCGGTGAAATGGTCAAGGCCGACGAGGCCAGCCAGATTCAATTCATCGACCGTTACGTGGAGGAAAAGATCCCCATTGACTACTGGTGGATGGATGCGGGCTGGTACGTCATCGCGTCCGATTGGCCCAACACCGGCACCTGGGAGGTCGACACCAAGCGATTCCCCCGGGGCCTGCGCGCCATCACTGACCATGCTCATGAAAAGGGCATCAACACCATCGTGTGGTTTGAGCCCGAACGCGTCACCCCCGGCACATGGCTCTACGACACCCATCCGGAATGGCTCCTCGGCGCGGACGGCGGACAGAAGCTGCTGAATCTGGGCAATCCCGAAGCATTGAAGTGGTTGACAGATCACACCGACAAGCTCATGACGGATCAGGGCATCGACCTGTACCGCCAGGACTTCAACATGGACCCGCTCGACTATTGGCGCAACAACGACGCGCCCGACCGCCAGGGCATCACCGAAATCCGCCACATCACCGGCTATCTCGCCTTCTGGGACGAGCTGCTGCGCCGCCGTCCCGGCCTGCGCATCGACACCTGCGCCAGCGGCGGCCGCCGCAACGACCTCGAAACGCTGCGCCGCTCGGTGCCGCTCTGGCGCAGCGACTACATAATGGAGCCCATCGGCACCCAGGGTTGCACCTACGGCATCTCCTCGTGGATTCCCTTCCACGGCACGGGAGTGAAGGAACCGGACGCGTACCTCTTCCGCAGCATGATGACGCCCTATCCGAACTGCCTCTGGGATGCGCGCCGCACGGACCTGAACTACGACGAACTGCGCCGGCTGGTGTCGCAATGGAAGCTGGTCGCACCCAACTACGCGGGAGATTTCTACCCGCTGACGCCCTACAGCCTCGACAACGGCGCGTGGATGGGCTGGCAGTTTGACCGGCCGGAATCCGGCGAGGGCATGGTGCAGGCCTTCCGCCGCGCCGGCAGCATCTATCGCGCCGTGGACCTCGTCCTGCACGGCCTGGACCGCGCCGCGCACTATGCGGTTACCGACCTGGACGCGCCGGACAAGCCGCGCGAGATGACCGGCGACGACCTGCTGGACAAGGGGCTGCCGGTGGAGATCGCCGCGCGCCCGGGCGCGCGGATCTTCACCTACAAACGCATCGGAAAATGATGCAGTAAACCATTGCGGAGGAATCGGCATGCGCTGTGCACATTGGCACCGGATTCACACAAAAATGCTCGTGCTGTTGCTGTGCTTGCTCGCGGCGCTGCCCGCCTTCGCGCAAACACGCCCGATATCAAATCTGGACGGCCCTTGGTCCTTCCAAATGGACCCGAAGAATGCCGGCGAAGCCGAACAGTGGTTCACAGCGCCGGTCCCGTTTTCCGACACGATCCAGGTGCCGGGCGCGTGGGAGGCCCAGGGGTTTGGCGCGGAAACCGAAAAGTTGCGCCACCACTTCATCGGCAAAGGCTGGTACAAGCGCCAGGTCGAAGTGCCCGCCGAATGGGCCGGGCGGCGCGTGTTCCTCTGTATTGGCGGTGTGCACCGTTACGCGGACCTGTGGGTGAACGGGACGTTCCTCGGAGAACACATCGGTTGTCTCTCCCCGTTTGAGTACGACATTACCGATTACGCCGCCCCGGGCACCACGGCCCTGATTGCCGTCCGCGTTGATTCCGCGCAACGCTGGGATATCGACACCATGATTGGCGCGTGGGACATCATCGACTACATGGACACCTACTGGGGCGGCATCTGGGGTCACGTCAAGCTGGAGGCGCGCAGCACCGCCTACCTTGAAGACCTCTTTGTCGAGCCCGCCGTGGCCCCCGCGCGCTGCCGCGTGTCGGCAACCGTCAATGGTACGCCGCCCGAAGGTGCCGCACTGCGCCTCGACATTCTCGACAAGGACAAGGCTGTGGCCGCCCATGCCGACGCGGCCCCGGATG
>CAIJOU010000816.1 GCA_903822375.1 Candidatus Hydrogenedentota bacterium | reverse complement strand
TAAATCCCCCTTCGAAGGGGGTGCCGCGTAGCGGCGGGGGATGTTGTTCCTCAATAGCCCTATTTCCCTGTCTTCATCCGCAATATCGTCAGCGAGTGCGGCGCAAACGCATAGTCAAACGCATTGCCCGCCACCTCGACCGTCTCTTCCCGCGGCACGATCTTCACCGGCTCGTCCAGCGTGTTCTCCACGGCATCATCCGCGTCGGCCAGCACAATGGCCGCACCCTGCTTCTCCACCTTAATCCCGCCGTCCAGCCGCACCTTGGTCTGCTGCGCCTCACCGCTGGCGTTAACCACCTTCAACAGCAGGTCGTCGTCCTTGCGCCCGGCCACGGCGGCCATGAGCGGGACTCCGGAAATATCCTCGTCGTGAATCACCTTGCCGTCCAGCAGGCAGCGGATATGGGTCGGGCTCAGTTCAACACGGATGTCGTACCAGCGGCCCGTCTCCACGGAGCCGTTCACCTGCGCGCCCACCATGGATTTCTGCCCTTTGGTGCACTTTTCGATGCCGTGCATGCGGTTGCCCCAGCCGCCGATGTTCCACCAGCACCAATTCTCCTTGTCGCGCACGTTGAACATGACCATGAAGCCCTCGCTGCCTGAGATCTTCCGGGCCTTGAGGCTGATGGTGCATTCATCCCACGCCAAACTTCCGGTCGTGGACCGCACGTCCGTGTCCAGGGACATCTGCCGGTAGGCACCGTCCACCACGGACCACTCGCCCTTTTCGACTTTCCAGTGGGAGGCGTTCTCGGAGAAGGCGTTGTCGAGCAGCACCTTTTCATCCTGTGTGACTTTCAAATCCTTGTATTCGACCTGGGTGTTCCACGTCGCCAGACCAACCTTACCGCCGCTCTTGGAGCTGAGTCTCGGGCCGTCCAACGTGGTCGGATACGTTTCATTGCAGCGGTTCTCGCTGAACAGTTTCTGCACGTGGTAGGACGGCGTGCCGCAGGCGCGGTGGTTGTCAAACTGGATGGCGTCCGGGTTCCAGGTGCGGTCGTTCACATGCACAAACAGCGGCGCATAGGAGCACATGACCACCTGGTCGCCGTTGCGCTCCATGCCCGTCATGAATGCCGCCTCGGCCAGCGCCGCGCGCAGGTTTCCCTTGCCGCATAGTTGGGTTACGGCGTACTCGCCAACGTAAATCTTGGCCTTGTTCCGGTCATGTTTGTCGTAATGCCCCGTCTGGCCCAGGAAGAACGCCGGATCTGAGTAATAGTGGTCGTCGAAGATGTCCACCGCCGCGCCCTCCACGGGCACGTTGGAGATAAGCTGAATCTCGGGATGCTTCGCCTTGATGACATCGGCGAAGGCCTTGTAGTGGGCGTTGTATTCGCCGCCCGAGTTCTCGTTGCCGATTTCCATGTACTTCAGGCCGAACGGTTGAGGGTGGCCGGCAGCGGCGCGGACCGCGCCCCACTTCGACTCCGCCGGGCCGTTGGCGTATTCGATGGCGTCCAGCGCGTCCTGAATCCACTCGCCCAACTGATCCACCGGCACGATTTCAGGGTTGCGCCCCTGGCAACTCATGCCGCAGTTGATCACGAACATCGGCGCCGCGCCGACATCCTCGCAAAGTTGAAGCAGTTCGTGGTAGCCCAGACCGTTCGTCGAGCAGGAGCCCCACAGATTCCAGTGGCTGGGCCGCGTTTCAATGGGGCCGATGGTCTTCTTCCACCGCAGCGTCGTGTCCATGCAGAAGCCCTCGACAAAGCAGCCGCCGGGAAAGCGGATGAACGACGGCTTCATGTCCTCCAGCATCTTGGCCAGATCCGGACGCAGCCCGTTGGGCCGGTTCTTGTACGTCTCCTTCGGGAACAGCGACACAACATCGAGCCAGAACGTGCCTGCGGCCTTGGTGGAAATGACAAACCGGGCATCATTGTCCGTGGCGCTGCTGGTCAGTTCGCCTTCAAACTTCTTCCACTCGCCCGCCAGTCCATTGATATCCTGGGCAGTGTAGACCTTGCCGTCTGCCGATTCGAGCGACACCGTCAGCGGCCCGGCGAACCCGGCCTGCGCGCAGGCAAACAAGGAGAAGTGGTAGCCCGCCCCCTGCTTGAGCGCGATGCCCCAGAAACCGCTGTTCGCCACGCCAACCCGACCCGCGGCCGACTTCGCGGTCACCTTCAGTGCCGCGCGTTGCGCGTCATTCAGGCGCTTCGACGCGTCCAGCGCCATGTCCCCGTCGCCCTCGGCGTCGCGCACAAGGGACCACCCCGGGATGGGGCTGTCTATCTTGTAGTCCATGGACCACCCGGCGGGTGTGCAGAGCTTGCCGTCCTTGATCGTGCAGTGTTCCGGCGGCAGCGCGTCCTCAAAGGAGCGGTTGCGGATAAGTTCCGCATACAGCCCGCCGTCGGCGGCATGGTTGATGTCCTCATAGAAAATGCCGTACAGCGACGGACTGACCGGCCGCGGCGCCTGTGTCATGTCCACGGTCAACTCCGCGGCCTGCACCGCCCCCATAACGGCCATCACTGCCAAACAGACCATTGCCCAACGCGTCATTGTCCGGTTCTCCTGAAGGATGAAAGTGCCTGCTGTACCGCAGGCGTTCCGCCTGCCTTGCCCTGTAGCGGGATTAGGATACAAGGCCGGGCCACCCCTTGTCACGCGCGCCGCTAACGCAGTCCTATTTTTTGGGTTCTTCCGCGATTTGCGGGAAAGAATAAGGCATCAGTAACCTCCCTTTACACACAAGGGCCGACAATTCGGC
>CAIJOU010000815.1 GCA_903822375.1 Candidatus Hydrogenedentota bacterium | reverse complement strand
TTTCAGTGTCTTGGAGAATTCGCGCCCATGCCGTCGTTTGTTCTCGCGCCGCACGGCCTTCATTGAAATACGCCATCCTATTCAACCGCGTCTGTTGTCCAAGTTCGGGGACCGCCTCATAAGTTGAGATTTCAATGCGTTTTGACCTACGGCGTCAGTCTCCTCTTGATAATGGGTCCCGCCATTCGCCAGACTGAGGCGTGAAAGACCACACAGGAAGAAGGCTTTATCATGGACGAGACCAAACGCAATTTTGACAAAGAGGCGGCCACATGGGATGAGAACCCGGTACGGGTCAAGATGGCCGAGGACGTTGGCGCTGCCATGGTGGCGCAGGTGCCGCTGAGCGGTGCCATGCGGGTGCTGGATTTCGGTTGCGGCACCGGACTGGTCACACTCCGGCTTGCGCCGCTGGTCGGCGCGGTCACGGGCGCCGACAGTTCGCGGGGCATGCTCGACGTGCTGGAGGCAAAGGCGGCGCGGATGGGGCTGGACAATGTGCGTACGCAATGGCTCGATCCCGACGGGGACGGCGCGCTGTCCGGGCAGTATGACGTGATCGTGTCCACCATGACGCTGCACCACATTGAGGCCGTGGAGCCGCTGCTTGCGCAGTTCCACCGGTGTCTTGCGCCCGGCGGGCGGCTGTGCATTGCCGACCTCGATTTGGAGGGCGGCCGTTTCCACGGGGACAACACGGGTGTGTTTCATTTTGGGTTTGACCGGGAAACACTCTGCAAGGCCTTTGTTGATGCCGGCTTTGAAGAGGTCGATGCGCTCACCGCCGCAACCGTTCTGAAACCCGATGAAGAGGGAAAGGTGCAGCCGTTCAGCATCTTCCTGATCAGCGGCCGCCGGGTCTGAGCTTTCGACGAATCCCGGATGCGGCGCCTTTCAGGCAGTGGTGTTCAGGGCGTCCAGCAGTGCCCGCAAGCAGCCGGAAGTGGCCGAGACGGCACTGCAGCCCGAGCGAATTTCTTCGGCGGACTGTATGCCGGGCGCGTCACGAAGCTCGTCGGCGCAATGTTCCAGCATCGAGGCCACGGAGGCCTGGGTGCATTCCAGATGGAACTGGAGGGCCACCACATTGCGGCCGTAAAGAAACGCCTGGTGGGGGCACGCGTCAGATGCCGCCGCGTGAAGCGCGCCGGGCGGCAGGTCGAAGGTTTCCCCGTGCCAGTGAAAAGCCGTAAACGATTTGGGAAGGGCGTTGAACGGCGCCGCGGCGGCGGCGGCGTCCGTGAGTGAAACCGGAAACCAGCCAATCTCCTTCTGTGTGTGCCTGTACACGCGCCCGCCCAGCACTTCGGCAATGAGTTGGGCACCGAGGCACACGCCAAGCACGGTGCGGCCCCGGCCGATGGCCGCTTCGATAAACGCCTTTTCCCGCGAAAGCCACGGATACTCCCGTCCGTCGTGGACGCTCATGGGGCCGCCCATGATCACCACCCAGTTGATGTCATCGGGTGCGGGCAGCGCCTCGTCCTGCCAGAAGCGTGTTGTGGTGACGGTGAACCCTTGTTCAACCGCCCAAGTGTCGATCGCGCCCAGTCCTTCAAAAGGAACGTGCTGCAGCACATGCATGCGCATCGGAAGAACTCCTTTCATCTGGATACGTTTTTGATCAGCATGACTTGTATTCTGCCGCCAATCTGCGGCCGCATTCGACCACAGTCCCGGGTTGGAGTTCAACCGGCGCGGGAAAGCGGCGCCCGCTTCGGACAGTCGATTGAACGGCATCTTTTGCGCGGCCTATGATGATTGGCATGAAAACAAGCCAAAACCATCTCACCGCATTCCTGTTATCTCTGGCCGTGTTTCTGCTTGTGTTCTGCGCATCGGAAAACGCGCGAAGCGCGGAGGGCGGCCGGGCTGTCTATGTTTCACCATCGGGCGATGACGCTGCGGCGGGCACCCTCGAAGCGCCGTTCCGCACACTGGGGCGCGCCCGCGATGCCCTTCGGGAGGGAAGGAACTCTGCCGGCGGCGCCGGGACGGTCATCCTGCGGGGCGGCACCCATTACCTCGCAGGTCCCGTACCCTTTGACGAGAACGACTCAGGCACCGAGGGCGCTCCCGTCATCTACCGCAACTACGAGGGGGAGATGCCGATCCTTGCGGGCGGGGTCCCCGTGACCGACTGGCAATCTCATCAAGGCAAGGTCTTGAAGGCGAAGCTCTCCCAGATTGCGGGCACGGATGCGAAGGCGTTCCAGGTAATTGAAAATGGCACGCCGGGCACGCTGGCCCGCGCGCCCAACGAGGGCTGGTTTCGACTTTCGGACCCGCGCATCGATCCGTTCTGGTCTTTCTGCTATGAACCCCTCGAGTTCGCGCCTGCCAGCCTGGACACCAGCCAGCTCTTTATCCATTTGATTCAAATGGGCACCTACTTCTCCGAGCATATTCCCGTCGAGCGCTTGGATGTCGGCGAACACCGGTTCTACACGAAGTTCAAGATGGCGGACCCGGCCTACAATCCCGTCGCCGGCAAATGCTACGTGGTGGAGAATGCCCTGGGCCTGCTCGATGCCCCCGGCGAATTCTATGCGGACCGTGCCTCGGGCACGCTCTATTACATGCCCCTGTCAAAGGAGACCGGCAAGTCGGTAATCGTTGCCGATACGGCCGCAAAGCTGCTCGACCTTCGCGGCAAAGACTTCAGCAGCCCTGTTCATGACATCGTTTTCGAGGGTATTCGCTTTGAAGGCGGCAACGATCAGGTCAGCCTCACCAATGCGGCACAGGTGACGCTGCGCGACTGCCGGCTCATCAACGCGGGTAACAACGCCGTCTCGATTGAGGGTGCCTCGACCCATGTGACGGTGTCGGGCTGTGAAATCGCCAACACCGGCTGCAACGGCATCGTTATCCATGGCGAATATGAACCCCATGATCCCGGCCCGGCGACGGTGCGCAACCACCACCACACCATTCACAACAACTACATCCACCACGTGGGCCGCCGCACCATCACCGGCTGCGGCGTGTCGCTGGGGTGGTCGGCCAACGGCAACGTCATTTCCAACAACCTCATCACCGATTCGCCCAAGTCGGGGATTATCATGTTCTCCATGTGGGATGTGCGCCGTGAACGGGGAATCATGAACAACAACGTCATCCGGAACAACGAACTGGTCCGGTGTGTCATGAGTTCCTGGGACGGCGGCGCGTTCTACATCGGCGCGACCACGGACAATAACCTCTTTGAGGACAACCGCATCGCCGATGTGTGGTCCTGGTTCAACGCCACCTGGCCGCAGCCTGAAGACCGGCCCGAGGACGCCTGTTCGATTGATTTTGATCCCGGCATGACCTTCAACACCCGTCTGCGCAACAACGCCAGTTTCGGGCCCAACGCCACCACGGTGGAGTTTGGACGCTACACGGACGAAACCCTGCTGGACAACAATTACTTCGAATCGCCCGACCGGCCCGGTGAAATCCTCGTGAACGGGAAGTGGGAGAAGCACGACGCCCCCGACCCTACCAAGATTGCGGTAGACGCCGGGCTTACCTCCGGGTTCAAGTTCCCCTATCCGAAGGAAACGGCGCGCCCGGTGGCCCTGCCGCTTCATTGCGGTTTCGAGGGCACGCTGAGCCCTTTCTATCTGTATCACTACAGCGACGGCCTGCGGCAGGAGTTCCTCACGCAGGGCAAGGTCCACGAGGGGACGGGCGCGCTGCGCATTGACAAGGATGTGATGGTGGTGCGCTACCGTCACCCTGCGTCCCTGTCCAAGCGGGTGACGGTATGGTTCTACGATGACGCCGACAAGCGCAGTGCCTCCTGTCTGGCCACGCTGCGGTGTCCGGCAGCCATCGAAGAGACGGCGGTGGCGCTCGGCGTGGACGGTTCGGTGTCACAGGACCACTATGTCCTTCAGGAATGGCCGGACCGCATCTCGGCAACGCCCATTGCGCGAACAACCGGCTGGCATGAGCTTGTGTTCGACGTCAAGCCGGACAAGACCGGTGGTTGTGAGTTCAGCGTGGACGGGCAGGTTGTCGGGCGCGTGCCCATGTTCCAAACATTCACCACGCTCGACCTGGGTGACGTCCGTTTTGGGACCGACAGCGTGGGCCTGGTTTTCGATTCGGTCAGCATCGAGTAGCAGTTCAGACAGGCGTTGCGCTCGAAACAAGGAGAAATTG
>CAIJOU010000814.1 GCA_903822375.1 Candidatus Hydrogenedentota bacterium | reverse complement strand
GGCGACATGCTCTACCTGCCTGCCGGTCAGAGCAAGCCCGACCGAATCCAGGGGGCATTTGTCAGCGATGCCGAAATGAGCGACCTCGTTTATTATTTGAAAAGACAGGCCCCGCCGCAGTATCGTGATGAAATTGAGAATTTCGGCAAAAGCAAGGATTTGCTTACCGAGCTTGAGAATGATGACGACCCACTTTTCGAGGATGCGGTACGTGTTGTGCTTGAAACTGGGCAGGCCTCAATTTCAATGGTGCAACGCCGCCTTCGAGTGGGGTATACTAGGGCTGCGCGGCTCGTGGACATGATGGAGCTGCGGGGTATAGTCGGACCTTCCTTGGGTAGCAAGGTTCGGGAGATTTTGGTGGATACACCATCAAGGGACGAGGTGGCATGAAAGAGACGCGTTTTCCAGGCCATCTTCTTCGCGCACGCCGCGAAGCGCTGGGCCGTGCTCTGGATGACGTGCATGTCATGACCCATGTGCCGCAGGCCGCCCTCGACGCCATTGAAGAAGGCCGCCTCAACGACCTGCCGGTCAAGGCTTACACGCTCGGGTTTATCCAAACCTACTGCCGTTTTCTCGGCGTGCCCGAGGAGCCGTTTGTCGATCAGTTTCATTCGTTCATGAACGAGACCGAGCGCGGCGGGCGTTCCTTTGTATGGATTAGCCGTTCCTCTTCATCCGTTGGCCTGAAGGACAGTCGTCCCCGCTGGATCGACGGGCTGTTCACCTGGGCCACGGTCTGTGCCGTCCTTCTTTTCGGCTGGTTCGCCTATTCGATCGTGGTGAAGCCGCTGGCCGATTCGTGGCAGGGTCGTGTCGAGGCCGGCTCCGTGGAAATCGCGCCGCCCACCGCCTTTGACAAGGCGCGCTAGCCCACCCTTTCCCGCCCACTCCTGAAACGAAGTCCCATCGAAATGGGTCTGTTCTTTCGCCGCACTGCGACGGCTTCGAACAATCACAGGAGAGATTTCGACCATGACACGTTTTCTGTCACGCCCAGCGCTGCTTTCCCTCGCGCTCACACTGCTGCTGACCCTGGCGTCGGCCGCCGAAACCCGCTCCCTGCTGATCCTGCACACCAACGACATCCACGATCATGTTCGCGCGGCGGCGGGGGACACGGGCGGCCTGCCCTACGTCGCGGGATACGTGGCGCAGCAGCGCGCGAAGCGCAATGACATCCTGCTGCTTGACGCAGGCGACGTGACCGAGAAGGGGGACATGGTTGCCTTCGACACGCAGAGCAAAGTGACCTACGAGGCCATGGGGCGCATGAAGTATGACGCGGCCGTGCCCGGAAACCATGACTTCTCGCTTGGTCTGGAACACCTCGACGCCTGCCGCGCACTGCTGGGCGGCACGGCTTACCTGTGCATAAACTGCCTGGACAAAGCCGGAAAGGCGCACTGGGATGCCTCGCACGTGTTCGAGGTGAACGGCCTGCGGGTCGGTGTCATCGGTGCCACCGTCGATACGGACAAGGGAATGACGCTCGACCTCGACGCCACGGCGGGCCGCATCGCCGAGGAGGCCGCCCGACTGGACAAAGACTGCCATATCCTGGTTGTGCTGGCGCATCTCGGTGTTGAGGACTGCCGCACGCTGGCCGGAAAGGTGCCGTCCATAGATGTGTTCGTCGGCGGCCATACCCACGAGCTGCTGCGCAAGCCCGTGCGCGCCGAGAGCGGCGCGATCATCGTGCAGACCGGCAACTATGCGCTGCGTGTCGGCGCCATCGACCTTTCCGTGGACACCGAAACGCGCGCGGTTAAACTGGTGGAGGGCGGAGTGGTCGACATGCGCCACGACACCGTTCCCCCCGACGACGGCATACTCAGCTGGGTCAAAGCCGAGGAGCAGCGGCTGTGCCCCGAAGCATCGCGCGTGATCGGCAGGGCAAATGAAACCGTGAACGAGCCGGCCATGGCCCGCATCGCCGCGGCGGCCCTGCGGGAGAAAGCCGGCACCGACATCGGCTTTTGCCACCCGCTCCAAATCATGCGCAGCCCGCTGCCCGCGGGTGAGGTGGATGTGAACGCGCTGTTTCTGACCGGCGGCCAGCGCGGTTCGGCGCTGGTGACGGCAAAACTGCCCGGCCGTGCCATTGAGGCCTATCTCGAGGCGCTTCACCGGGAGAGAAAAGGCCTGACGGCGTGGTCCGGTTTTGTGGGCGAAGTGACGGTGTCGGGCGTCACCAGCGACCTGGACCCCGAGCGCCTGTACACCGTTGTCATGCCCGAGGCGGAATGGAAATTCCGGCTGCTCAAGCTTTGGAAAAAGGACGCCGGTGCGCCGCCCGCGGCGGCAGCCTGCGAGATTGGCTTCACCGACGCACTGGCCGCCTATATTGAGCGCGGCACCGGTGAAGGCAAGTCGGTGGACCAAATGGCCGAATCCCTTGGCGTGCGCCGCTCCGCCAAGGCGGTAGAATAGCGCCGTGCGCACGGGCGTGTTTCTGGCAGCGGTGGCTGCGCTGGCGGGATGGATTCTCGGCGGCCCGTCGGGTGGTTGCCACGCAGAACCGGTGGCGCACGGCACCTCCGAGGTGCACGCATTCTACTATGCATGGTACGCGAACCCCGCCACCGACGGGCACTGGTCGCACTGGGACGCCAGCGTCATGCTGCGCGGCGGCGGCGACGGCGCGGGTCACACGCCGCCCGACGACATCGGGGCCACCTTTTACCCGGCGGCCGGGTTGTACAGTTCGAAAGATCCCGAGGATATCGCGCGGCACATGCGAGAACTTAAACGTGCCGGGGTGGGCGTGGCGGCGTTGAGTTGGTGGGGAGTGAACCAGACCTCCGACGACCTGGTCCGCATGATTCTTGACGCGGCCGCCAAAGAGGGGCTGAAGGTCTGTTTTCACATCGAGCCGTTTCCCGGACGCGACGCGTCAACCGCGCGCACGGCCATCGTCCACATCATTGATACCTGGAGCGCCCATCCGGCGTTCTACCTCCGCAACAACAAGCCATTGTTCTACATCTATGATTCCTATCTGGTGCCGGAGAAGGATTGGGCGGCCATACTCAAGCCCGACGGTGCGAATACCCTTCGCAACACGCCCCATGACGGACTGGTGATCGGGTTATGGGTGAAGGAAAGGGACGGCAAGGCGCTGGTACAGGGGGGCTTCGACGGATTCTACACCTACTTTGCCACCGACGGTTTCACCTACGGCTCCACCACTGCCCACTGGCCTGAAATGGCCCGCTTTGCACGGGAGCACAACCTGCTCTTCATTCCCAGCGTGGGCCCCGGCTACGACGACACCCGCATCCGTCCCTGGAACGGAGTGAATACCCGGGCACGGGAGAAGGGTGCCTATTACGACCGGATGTTTGAAGCGGCGTTGAAAGCCGGCCCCGACATGGTTTCCATCACCTCATACAACGAATGGCACGAGGGGACCCAGATCGAGCCGGCTGTGCCCAAATCGGCGGCGTGCTGCGTGTATCCGGACTACGAAGGGCTGGATTCGTTCTGGTACCTGGACCGAACGAAATACTGGGCGGACAAGTGGACGGCGAAATAGAACGCCCTGCTACTGCGTGGCGAAGACGGAGAAGGCCAGGGCAAGCTGCGCGGCGTAGTACAGCGGCAGGCCGATGCGCTCGTTGATCGGCGAAGGCGTGACAAAGCGGTCGCGTGCGACAAAGATGTCGGACAGGTAGAACAGCACCGCACCGACCGGCACCGACCAAGTTGTGTCGTCCATGGCCGCGCCGCCGGCCAGCGCGGTCATCACGCTGATGACGGCGACATAGGCATACACGGGAATGCGCATGTCTCCGAGATGCGGGTGCAGCCAGCGGAGCAGCAGCGTCGCCGGAACCGCCAGCAGCACCACGGCGCCCAGCGTTCCCGGAACACTAACCCCGAGCGCCACAAACGCAGCCGCATACGTCACATGTGCCAGGAAGAACGCGGCCACACCCATGAGAAAGATGTGCTTGTTCGTTGAAACGAGAAACAGGTCTCCCCACCACGAAAAAAACAACCCCGAAAGAATCAGCGCGCCGTAAACGGAATGAAACGCGCCCGCGTCGATGGCCGCGCCGATGAAGCCCGCCGAGGCCACCATTTTGAACAGGCCGGCAACATGCCTGCCCAGCGGCGCGGAAACAAGCGCGCCGACCAAACCAATCGACGTTATGATTAACCCTGCGAGCATGAGCGACTCCTGAATCCCCGTCCGCACCGGCCGAAGCCGCGGTGCCACACCCCCCTATCATACGCCCTGCCCCGGGGTGTTTGTCGAATCAGAAGCGGCGAGGAAAGTGCCGGGCGACTTGGCACAAGAGACCGCCCCACGAACCGCACAGGCATTCATCTGTATTGGACGAACTGCCCACAACGGAACGTCCTACAGCGCCGGACGAAGGGGACCGCCATTGAGCGCGGTGATAAAGCGGTCGGCCGAAGTGTAAAGGACCGCGCAGCGCCCTCCGGCGATGGGCAGTATCGTGATGCCGCAGATGGCACCGGCGGAGCGGTTGTCGCGCCAGCGCACGGTGCCGTCGGCATTGATGCAAACGAGTTCGCCGCTGTCCGTGCCCGCCACCGCCATCTCGCCGCCCGGCGAGGTGGCCATGCAGCACACTTTTGACAGCGGCAGGGACCATAGCGGCGCCTCGTCGCGGCCAAAGGCACACACCCCCGCGTCGTTCGCCGCGATCACGCTGACCGGGCTGCACTTTGCATCATCCGACACAAGGGGGCCGGCCAGTGCCGTGACGGGCAGGCCTTCGGGCATTTTCCAGGTTGCGTTGGAGCCGCCTTTTGCCGCGTCAAGTTCAACCACGTTTCCGTTTTTCAAACCCACGCGCCATGAACGCACCTCGGCGGCGCTGTGTTCGGACACGGGGCCCTCCGTCACCGCGGCGGGAAGGTCGGTGCGCCAGAGCACACTGCCTGCGGCGTCAATGCCCGCCGCGGCCCAGTGGGCGGGACCGCCCTCACCGGTTCCGCGCAGGCCGGTCAGGCAAGCGGTGCCGAACGCGCCGCGCGGACCGGTCATGCGGCCGATGCGGCCGTCCTTGAGCCCTGTCTTTACCCGCCATACCTCGCTGCCCACCTGGGCCAGCCGCACGAGAGAACCGTCCTGAAACAGCGCCAATAGGGACTCTGATTCGTTCGGCAGAAAAGCTTGGGCGCGCAATGAATCCTTGACGGGCGTTCCTCCCAGCGCAGTCTCGAGGCGCAGACCGCCGTCGCCGTCCAGGAACCAAACCCGGCCCTTGTCGTTGCCCACCACCGTTACGGCGCCCACCGCGGTGGACAATCCCACAGGCCCCTGGCACAGATTCCCCTTCAGCCGCTGTTTCCAGAGCAGGCCGCCGCGCAGTTCGTTGCAGCCCACGTCGCCCAGTGGGCTGGCCCAGAAGATGCGTGTCGTGTTGGTCCTTGCGTCGCGCACGGTTGCGGGAGGGCCGTTGGGCACGCCGTCTGTTTCGTCGTGCCAAACGCGTGCGGGGGACACGGGCAGATAGAAGGAACGTGTGGTCGGGGGCAGGTCGGGCACCTCAAAGGCCAGATTGAACCGGTACGTTTCGCCGAGTTGCGACATGCCCTGGAGAGTGCGGTCAAAGGCGGTTTTTTCACCCCGCACCAGGGAAAGGGGAAACAGGGCCGCGCCGACCGAGTGCGATTCAGGCGGCAACAGGCGCAAGCTGCCGCGGAGTGCGGCGGGCGTGGGATTGCGCAGGCCAAAGTGGACGACGCTGCGGGCGGCACCCGGTTCCAGAGGGGTGTCGGTGCGCAGCCACATGGAGGCGGGAAGCGCGTACGTGCCCAGCGGCAGTCCGCCCACCAGCACCGGCCCGTCTGTGGCGGGGACAATTGCCGCGCCGTCTTTGGGCATGATGTAGTCTTTTTGGTCCGAGCCGAGCCGGGTGACCGGAATCAGGGACTGCCGGGTCTCGATGCGAAAGGGTTCGCGCAGACCGTCCCAGACCACCGCCATTGCGCCGTCCTTGTCGATGAGTATATCGGCCTCGCCCTTCTGGAAAGGAAGCCTTCCGGCGCGCCAGGCGCCGTCGAAGGGGTCGTTGAACACAAATGCGTCCAGCGCGGGCGGCGGTGGCGGCATGACTCGGACCCTGGCCGCGCCGCCTTGGCGCAATTCGGCAAACTGCTCCACCTCCCCGACCGGAACGGACCACCACCCGCCATGGGGGGCGTTCACGCAGACAAATTCGCTGGACCGCATGCGCGCCAGGTCGCGCAGCAGGCGGAACTGCTCCACGGGGTATCGAAACTGCGGCGTCTCGCCTTGGGCATCCACAGGGGCCAGACACAGGACGATTCCGCCGCAATGTTCCCAACGGGCACGGTTGTCCTTGTCGAGGTGGTCCAACACGCGGCGATTCTCCCGGTCCGCGGCGTCGGCGAGCGTGACAGGTTCGGTAAGGGTGGCCGTGTCGCGAAGCACCAGCCGGAGTCGAAGTTCCGCCGCATCACCAAGGGCCTCGACCGCGCCGTCCAGAAAGGAGAACCAGAGCGGCCCGGCATGGTCCATGGAATCGGCCAGCAACAGAATCTCCCCCTTGGGACAGGCCCGTATGAAGGCGCGCAGCGTCCGTACCGCAAAGCGCCGGGCGCCATTGCGCAGTCTCTCCTCCGTTTGCCCGGGACGGTAGCCGTTCCAGCGAAAATCGTTTATTCCTCCCGCAGGCATGGTATCCAGCGCCAGTCCCCGCAGACCGGTCAGCGCGCAAAACTCTCCCGCGAGTGCAAAACGGTCGCGGGCACGGGAGGCCGCGGCCCCATCGGAATACCAGGCCGATTCCGGTGCCAGCGACATCTGCAGGAAATTGGCGTCGATACCGCCGTCCGTCAGGCGACGCCGGGCGGCGGTGATTTCCTGCACCAGCGGCTCCCACTGTGGGGGGCGGGGCGGTTCGGGCTGCGCGGCGGCGGATGCCGCGCGGGGTTGCGCGGACTCTCCCGGAAACGGGGCAAGATCGTCCAGAATGCCCTGAAGAAGAAATCCGGACACACCACGCCGCTTCCACTCTTCGGCATGATTTGCGGCCCAAGTGGCATTGATGGGCGTGAGAAACAGTATCCTGGGCAGGACCTCACCGGGCGGGCCCGACCGGACAAGCGTTGGGGACACCCCGGTCACAGGGGCAAGAACCGCCGACTGTTCAGTGCCGAAAGCCGCCAAACACGCGCACAACGACATCCACAGTGGCAGCACAATCGACCTTGCGGTCTGACCATACATCATATGAACATACCCAAAACCCCTTGCAGGTATTGGCATGTTCTCATGCATGACAAGCGCCACGCAACCCTGATGGGCGGTCCGCCGACGCAGGTTTAGTCCAGGACTTGCTTCGTTACGTTGACTGCCTGCGGACCCTTGGGTCCGTCATGAAGCTCATAGAGAACTTCTTCGCCTTCGCGTAACGTGCGGAAGCCCTCCATCTGAATGGCCGTGTGGTGCACGAACACATCCGAGTCTTCGTCCCGGGCAATAAACCCGAACCCCTTTTGATCATTGAACCACTTCACCTTGCCAACCATTTTGCCGTTAGATTCGGACATCATCGTCCCCCTCCTCGTATCGGCAATTGCGGCCTGTCCGGAGGCGCACACCCCGGCGCTCACCGCGTACCTCTCGACAGCGCGACCTCGGTGCGCATCCTTAAGAATATACCGGAATATTGATTTTGTCAATAAGATCCTTTTTAACATTCAGCCCAACGGCGCAACCAGAGTCCCGCCCGGGAAACAGCCTGTGGGCTCAGAATCCCAACGGTGCCAGCGTCTTTTCGACCCCGGCCAGATAGGATGCACCGAAGAGACGCGCGTGCACGAGCAGGGGGTAGAGATTGTAGATGTCGCGGCGCTGTCCGAAAAAGCCGGGCGCGATGGGACGGAGCGCATGGTATGCGTCGAAGAAGGGCGTGCCAAAGCTGTTAAAGAGGGTTATGAAGGCCAGTTCAATTTCAGGATGGCCGAAGTATACGGCTGGGTCAATAAAGGCGGTGATGCGGCCCGCGCGGGCAAGCACGTTGGTGGTCCAGACGTCGCCGTGAAGCAGCGAGGGGTGTTCCGGTTCATCTATGAAGCTGTCCAGCCGTTCAGCGAAGCGGTGCACGCGCCGGTGCAGGGCGGCGGGCATCACGCGCTCCTCGAGCGCTTTGTCCGCCATGTACAGCAGCCGCTGATCGCGAAAGAACGGAATCCATAAGCCCGTCCACGGATTGGGCTGGTGCAGTCCGCCTATCAGCGTCGCACGGTCAAGCCCGAATTGAGGGGCGCGCACCTGGTGCAGCGCGGCGAGCAGCTCCGCTGCGTGGTGCTGCGCCGCGGCGTCGAAGCGGCTCTCGCCCTCGATGAATTCCATGGCGAGCAGGTCGGGGTCACTGTGAAGAACCCGCGGAACGGGCAATGCGCTGCGCCCGGAAAGGAGGCGCAGCATGTACCCCTCGACGTCGAGCGCCGGGTTCGGCCGGGAATCATACTTGACGACGAGGTCCCCGCCGTCCTTGAGTTGCACCCGGTAGACCTCACCGACACAGCCGCCGCCGAGCGCTCGGAACGAGGCTACGGGCCGGTCCAGTCTCCGGGCAACGATGTCGATCAGATCAGCGCGCATTGCTCTCCCGCCGTTCCGCAACAATTCGGGCAAGCAAACCCTCCGCGCACTCGGTGATGAGATCGAATACCCTGGCAAAGCCGTCGGTGCCGCCGTAATAAGGGTCGGGCACGCCGGAGCCTGTGCCCTCGGGAGCGAACTCGGTGAACAGGTGAATACGCCCGCGCAGCGGAGTGGGGCAGAGGTCCTCCAGATCGGCCCTGTTGGCCTCGTCCATTGCAATGACATAATCGAACCGGGAAAAGTCCGCCACTTCCACCTTGCGGGAGCGCAGGTCGTCGATGCGGATGCCGCGCCGCTGCGCCTCTGCGCACGACCGCGGGTCCGGCGGCGCGCCGATGTGCCAGCCGCTGGTGCCGGCGGAATCGGTGCCAATGGCATCCCCCAAGTTCTGCCTGCGGACGAGATTGCGGAAAACGCCTTCGGCGGTGGGGCTGCGGCAGATATTTCCAAGACAGACAAAGAGCACTTTGGTCATGAAGCGGCACGTCCCTGTTGGTGGCAAATGGAAGAATAGCAGGACGATAGCACGGTGTTGCGCGCCTCCGCAAAGACAGCACCCGAACAGCAGCGGGGAAACCGGTCCCAACCATGGCTAGGTCTATTTATAACAAACCCACTTATAACGCCTATAAAGTTTATAGCACCCTACATAGCGATATAGGCAGAAGATTCTACCTGTTACGGTGCTTGGCTGGCCACGGGGCTTTTCAACAGATGGGGGTTCAAGAACCGTCGTTGTTTGTCCTCTCCCATGCATTGGGCTGTAACGCCTTAAACGCCATAAAACACTGCGCAAACAAGTGCCGGTCGGGAACGTGAAACGTATCGCCTCCAGCCTTCAAGGTCATCTCAGTCCTCCACCCGGACTGGATGGCCACCCGGTTGTGAACGACGGCACATTGCCGATCAGCCCAGCGAGATGCCTTCGAGAAGGGCGCGGAACAGCAACTTTTGCCAGCTTGGATAACTGTTGACAAAGGTGGCCGGATGCGGGAAGAAGCAGGGGAAAACACGCGGTGAGAATTTGTTTGACATCGGTGTATGAATATGTTATCCTTTCGCTCCGTTGTCTGAACGGAATCTTAAGTTTCTCTGGCCAGGCGTACTGGAAGCGGTGTGCCATGTGTCTGCGGAGTCCCCAGCGATTCACGCAAGGAGAGTTGTCTTGCCGACCATCAATCAGTTGGTTCGAAACTGCCGCTCGAAGGTAGTGACGAAGACGAAGTCGCCGGCGCTCAAGGCTTGCCCCCAGGCGTCCGGCACCTGCACCCGTGTGTTCACCATGACACCGAAGAAGCCGAACTCGGCCCTTCGCAAAGTGGCCCGTGTCCGTCTTAAGAACGGCATGGAAGTGACGACTTATATTCCCGGCGTGGGCCACAACCTGCAGGAGCACTCGCAGGTCATGGTGCGCGGCGGCCGCGTCAAGGATCTTCCGGGCGTCCGTTACCACCTCATCCGTGGGGTGCTGGATGCGACCGGCGACTGCGGCGGCACGGCGAGCGTGAAAGACCAGGGCGGCAAGAAGATACATGCCGGCCGCTGGGTAAGCCGTTCGAAGTACGGCGTGAAGAGGCCGAAGAAATAAAGGGCCCAACGGCGCGTAACCGCGCAACAGGACTTAAGTTAAGCGATGGCGAGACGCAGAGAAATAGTTAAGCGCACCCCGTTGCCCGATCCGAACTACAACAGCACGGTGGTGGCCAAGTTCATCAGCACAGTCATGGTTTGCGGCAAGAAGAGTGTGGCCGAGTCCATTGTATACGGTGCTTTCGACATCTTGGCGGCCAAAGTGCCGAACGAGAGTCCCTTGACTGTGTTCACGTCGGCCCTCGAAAACGCCAAGCCCATGCTCCAGGTCAAGTCCCGCCGCATCGGCGGCGCGACCTACCAGGTGCCGGTGGAGATTGCCCCGGCAACGCGCACGGCGCTGGCCTTTCGCTGGATTATCGAGTTCTCCCGCAAGCGCGGTGAGAAGACGATGGTTGAGCGGCTTGCCGGCGAGCTGTTGGACTGCTATTCGAAGCAGGGCGCGACGATGAAGCGCAAAGACGACACGCACCGGATGGCCGAGGCCAACAAAGCCTTCGCCCACTTCCGGTTCTAAGGCGGTCTCCGCCCATGAGGAGAGTGTTGATTTTATTCGATGGAGAGTGACGGAACCCGAGGCCTGACCCCGGGCAAAACCTCACCTCTGTTTTCACGGCATGAAAGTTGAATCAGAGAGAGCGTGACGCCAGATACCGATTAGCGAGGCGCGACCAGTGCCCGGGGCAATTGAGACGCCAGGGCTGCGAATGCCGTACCGCGGAAGCGGTCCGGGGAAAGCGAGACAGGAAGTGCCTAGAACGTTACCGATAGAGAAGATGCGCAACATCGGCATCATGGCGCATATTGACGCCGGCAAGACCACCGTTACCGAACGCGTCTTGTACTACTCCGGCCGACTGCACCGCATGGGCGAAGTCCATGACGGCGCGGCTACCATGGACTACATGGAGCAGGAGCGGGAGCGCGGTATTACCATCACTTCGGCCGCAACGGCCTGTGAGTGGAAGGGGTACCACATCAACATCATCGACACGCCCGGCCATATTGATTTCACGGCCGAGGTGGAGCGCAGTTTGCGCGTGCTTGATGGTGCCGTGGCCGTGTTCTGTGCAGTGGCGGGCGTTCAGCCCCAGTCCGAGACGGTTTGGCGGCAGGCCCAGCGCTACCATGTCCCCCGCATCGCATTCATCAACAAGATGGACCGTGTGGGCGCCGACTTCTACAAGGCGGTGAAGAGCATGGAAACGCGGCTTGGCGCGGTCCCGGTACCGGTCCAGATGCCCGTGGGGTCGGAGGACAAGTACCGCGCGATCATCGATCTTGTTGAGATGCAGATGATTACGTGGGACAGCGACGACCTCGGCGCGGAACAGATTGTCACCGAAGTGCCCGCAGACCTCCATGACGAGGCCATGCTGCGGCGCCACGAGATGATCGACCAGGTGGCCGGCGCGGACGATGCGCTGACGGAGCAGTACCTCACCGACGAGAACTCGATCACCATCGACGATCTGAAAGCGGCCATTCGCCGCAGCAGCCTGTCGATGAAGATCACGCCGGTGGTCTGCGGAACGGCCCTGCGCAACAAGGGAACCCGGCTGATGCTCGACGCGGTGGTGGACTATCTGCCGTCCCCGATCGACATTCCGGACTACGAGGGCACCGTGCCCTACGAGCCGGACAAGCCGGTCATCCGGCGTCCGTCCGACGACGAGCCCTTCTCGGCGCTGGCCTTCAAGATCCTCACGGATCCCCATGTGGGCCGCCTGACGTTTGTGCGGGTCTATTCGGGCGTGATTGTGGCGGGTGCCCAGGTTGTGAACGCGCGCACCGGACGGAAGGAACGGCTTGGCCGGCTGCTGGAAATGCACGCCGACGAGCGGACCGACCTGAAGGAGCTGCACGCGGGCGACATCGGCGCGGTTATCGGGTGCAAGAACACCACGACGGGCGACACGCTTTGCGATCCGGACAAGCCGGTGGCGCTGATGTCGGTGGACTTTCCCGAACCGGTGGTGCACATCGCGATTGAGCCGAAGACCAAGGCTGATCAGGACAAGCTTTCTCAGGCGCTGGCCAAACTCGCCGAAGAGGACCCGACATTCCGGGTGCGCGTCAACGACGAGACGGCCCAGACGATTATCGCCGGCATGGGTGAACTCCATCTGGAGATTATCATCGACCGGTTGCGCCGTGAGTTCAAGGTTGAGGCCAACGTCGGCAAGCCGATGGTGGCCTACCGCGAGACGATTCGCGGCAAGGCGGAGGTGGAGAAGCGGTTCATCCGCCAGAGCGGCGGCCGCGGACAGTATGGACATGTGATTATTACGCTGGAACCGGGTGAAACCGGGACCGGATACACATTTGAAGACAAGACAGTTGGCGGGTGCATTCCGAAAGAGTACATCCCGGCGGTTTCCAAGGGCTGCCAGGAAGCCACGGAAAGCGGCATAGTCACGGGCTACCCCATGGTGGACGTGAAAGTGACGCTGACCTACGGCACCTATCACGAGGTGGACTCTTCGGAAATGGCTTTCCAGATCGCCGGTTCAATGGCGGTCAAGGAAGCTGCGCCAAAAGCGAAGCCGGTGCTGCTGGAGCCGATGATGCAGGTGGAGGTGATCACCCCCGAAGAGCATACGGGCGAGGTCATGGGTGATTTGGATCGCCGCCGCGGCCGGCTCGAGGGCATGGAGTCCGAGGCGGGCGTGCAGACCATCCGCGCACTGGTGCCTCTGGCCGAAATGTTCGGCTACGCCAACGAATTGAGGTCGAAGACACAGGGCCGGGCCACGTACAGCATGCAGTTTGCGCAGTACGACCAGGTCCCGCGCAATACGGCCAACGAGATTATGGAACATATGGGAAGCACGTACCGGTTCTGAACCGGTGCGGCGGACGTTGAAAAACGCGGCGCAGGGCGCCCATCTGAGGAGACGAGAGTCATGGCGAAGGAAAAGTTTCAGCGGAACAAGCCGCACGTGAACGTGGGCACCATCGGCCACGTGGACCATGGCAAGACGACGCTGACGAGCGCGATCACGAAGGTGCTTTCGAAGACGGGCCAGGCGAAGGCCATGGACTTCGCGATGATCGACAAGGCGCCCGAAGAGAAAGAGCGCGGCATCACGATTTCAATTGCGCACGTGGAGTACGAGACGGACGCGCGGCACTATGCGCACGTCGACTGCCCGGGCCACGCGGACTATATCAAGAACATGATCACCGGCGCGGCGCAGATGGACGGCGCGATCCTCGTG
>CAIJOU010000813.1 GCA_903822375.1 Candidatus Hydrogenedentota bacterium | reverse complement strand
TGCCGTTGTCCTTGTTGGACACGTCGATGGGTTTGCCGAGGCGGCACACGTTGGCGTCGCCGCGACCGCCGGGCCATGCGCCGAAGATCTCGTCGTAGGTCCGGTTCTCTTTGGTGATGTAGATGACGTGCTTGATGGGGCTTTTCCATGCCTTGGGTGCCGGCGGCACCGGATGCCCCTCTGCCCGGCCGTCCCGGGCGCGCGGGTACAACTCGACGTTGTTGGCGATGGTTTTTGCGGTCAGTGCGTCCAGGGCCTCCTGGGATTCGGGCAGGTCCAGGACTTCCACGTAACCCCGCATCAGCGCGCCTATGCTGGTGGAGTCCCCGGCCGCGTGGTTGGGTCCGTCATTGGGACCCGACCCCAGCCCTTTGGCGCATGCAACATAAAGGTGTTTGCCGTCCGGCGACACCGCCAGTTTGCTGGGGAACCATGCGGTCGGGATATGGCCCAGCACCTTGTTGTCCTTAAGCCGGACCACGCCGACGGCGTTGATGCCCGCCTCGGCGACATACAGGGTTTGCCGGTCCGGCGAGAGCGCGAGGCCAAAGGGGATCATTCCGCGCAGGCCGTGTGCGGCGGGACAGAACTCAAGCTCAATGTCCTTCTGCCGCCACCCGTTTCGCGCGTTGATGACCGTGATGCTGTCGTTGCTTCCGTTGGACACGTACACGTGTTTGTCCGTGGCGACGAGCGAATTGGGGCTGCTCCCGCCGACCGCGGGAAAGTCCTCCAGTTTTTCACCCACAAGCCGCCCCGTCTTGGTCTTGGCGATTACGCCCTCCCTGCCGCGCACCGAGATGTCAACGGTCCACACCGACATCGCGCGGATATCGTTGGGATCCCCCAAGCCGGGAACATGCACCTCATCTTCGTCATCCTCGGTTATTTTGAGCGCCACCCCCTTCTTTGCCTCCTTGGACGGCACGCCAAAGGGGGGGAAATGCAGCTTGGCCGTGCCACCCGACTTCTTCAGTATCTTGGCGTACTCGTAGGTGCCGACATTGGCCACATAGGCGCGCCTGCCGTCGGACGACAGCGCGATGCCAAAGGGGTAGCGGCCGACGGGAATGGAGTTGATAACCTTCTGTTGCGCAGCGTCGACCACCAGCAGGCGGAAGTTCGACTGATCCACCGCATAGAGCAGCGCACCGTCCGGCGAAAGCCGCAGGTCGCCCACATAGCCGTACTGGTAGCGTTCGCCGCCACTTTCATGGTCGCAGGACACGCGGAAGAGCCGCGTGCGGGAGGCAATGTCAAAGGCCATGATACTGTAGTCGCTGCCGCCGGCCACGTACACCACGTCCGAACCGCGCGTGACGCCGAGACCCATGAACACGGCGTCGAGTATTCCTTTTTCATTGCCGTTGCCGAGAGTGCTTTGCACCGGGGCGTCGGGATTGGCCAGATCCAGGATGGACAGTTGCGGGCCCGCGGTGCACGCCGCAATGAGCCACCGTCCGTCCGGACTCAGCGTGAGCCCGTAGGGATGCGGTTCCACCCGGAACAGGCGGCCCAGCGGCGTGATAATCCGGCCGTTCGGCAGGATACTCTCCCCCTGCGGGTTGCGGTCCGCATAGCGTTCCCCTGCGGGGGCCCGCATCAACATTTCGGAACCGTCATCCTTCGGCTTCTTCCCATGGTCGGCATGACAAACGCCGGCCAGCAGGACCGCAAGCACAAGAAAGGCATTGGATGGGAAAGTGCGAATCATGAAACCAGTCTCCGGAGAAAAACATGTCGAATCACTCAAGTCTGACGAGTCTACCAGAAGTTCATGCCGCGCGGCGCGGACGCAACCGCGGGTACGGTCCGGGTCCCGCGGTGTTGTCCCCAAAGCGGCGTTGTCGGAACGTTTCTGCCGGCGTGTTACAATAGGCCCCTGAAAACGCGTCCAGGAGGCGCACAAGGACAGGATTGGACCCATGGCGTTTCGTGTGCTCATTACAGAAGACGACCGCGTGCAGCGGGAGATAATCTGCGATATTCTGACCCAGGCGGGCTACGAGCCCCGGGGCTGTCCGTCGGCGGAGGACGCACTGGCGGCGCTGGAGGAGGACGACGCGGATATTCTGCTGACCGACCTGAAGATGCCGGGCATGGACGGGCTCGAACTGCTGCGCCAGGCGCGGCGGCTGCGTCCCGACCTGGAGATCGTCATGATGACCGCCCATGCCACGATCAAGACGGCCGTGACGGCGATGAAGGAGGGCGCGGCAGACTATCTGGAGAAGCCCTTCGACAAGGATGAACTGTTGCTGGTGCTCGGCCGTACGGGGGAGCGATCCGAACTGCGCCGCCAGAACCGCCAACTGCGCGAGTTGGTCACCGATTCGGTGGCGTTGGGCAATATCGTCGGCCAGAGCGAGCCCATGCGGCAGGTCTTTGAGCGGACACGCCGCGCGGTGCATGTAAACAGCACCGTGCTTATTTTGGGCGAGTCGGGCACGGGCAAGGAACTGATAGCCCGGCATATCCACTTCGCCGGGCCGCGCCGCAACAAGCCCTTTGTCGTGGTCAACTGCGCCGCCATACCGGACAACTTGGTCGAGTCGGAACTGTTTGGCCATGAGAAGGGCGCCTTCACCGGCGCCGACGTGAGCCGGCCGGGCAAGTTTGAACTGGCCCACGGCGGCACGCTGTTCCTCGACGAGATCGGCGACATGCGCCTCGAAAGCCAGGCCAAACTGTTGCGCGTGCTGCAGGACGGCGTCATTGAACGCGTCGGCGCCAGCAAGACACGCCAGGTGGATGTGCGCGCCATTGTCGCCACCAACCGCAACCTGAAGAAGCGCGTTGAGGACGGCGAGTTCCGCGCCGACCTGTACTACCGGCTGGAAGTGCTGTCCATCGAACTGCCGCCGCTGCGCGAGCGCATGGTGGATTTGCCGTTGCTCGTGGCCCATTTCAGCGAAAAGTTGGGCAAGAAACTGGGCATCACCCCGCCCGTCGTGGGACCGAACGCGCTCGACGCGTTTCGCCGTTACCGCTGGCCGGGCAATGTGCGTGAGCTGGAAAACACGCTGGAACAGGCGTTTATCCTTGCCGGCGGCGACCGGCTCCTCGTCGATGACCTGCCCGCGAAATTGCGCACCCCCGAGCCGCAGACGGGTGATTTCATGCTTCCGCCCGGCGGCATAGTCCTGGAGGACTTGGAGCAGGAACTCATCCGTCAGGCGCTGGAACGTTCCGGTGGACGACTTAAAGAGGCCGCCGAACTGCTGGGCCTCACCTACAAGACCCTGCAATACCGTCTCAAGAAGCACGAGATTGACCGCCATGACCCTTTGGGTGAGTAAAGGTTGGTCTCATTCGAATTGTTCTTGACGGCCCACGGTCCGCGTGAGCGCCTGTGCGCAAATTGCTCAAATCTCTCTTCGAAGCGCGCGCCGCAAAGCTGTGCGAATATCACCCATTCGAGGAGGGCGGACCGCACTGGCGGGGGGTGATAGGGTCAGGGGTTGCTTTTGTTATTTGGTCCTGTAGGTGAAGGAGAATTCGAAGGATTCGCCGTCTCTGCGCACTGCCTTGTAAACCGCGTACTTGGCGGTGTCGTCCTGGCGCTCAGAATCGGGGTGGCCATCGACGAGGGAAGCGTCTTTGGGCATCTTGTAGACGAATGTGTATTGGGCTTCCGGGGCGCCCCAGTTGGCGCGCGTGCGGACCTTCCATGCGTCCCCTTCCTTCTTGACGAAATGGGCCAGTGTCAGCCGCTCACGGAGAACGTAGACCTGTCCGGGGAGAATCTGTTCCGGCAGATGGATGGTGAACTCATAGCTTTTCCCGTCGTTGACCATGCGTGTGTCAACGGGCAGTTCATGTCCCTTGTCATCGGTTATCTTGCCGGGATAGATTGGGCCCTGCGGCCCCTCTTGGACGGCAAGGCACTCGGCGTCGCAGTAGGTGATGATCTCCGAGGTGGGAAACATGCCGTTCCAGGGTGCCTTTGTCTCCGAGACGGACTCTACGGATTCGCCGTCTCCGAGCGTGATGAAGTTGCGGATTTCCGCAGCGGGCAGTGGGGAGGGCGGCGGGAATATGCGGACCGCCAGCAGCGAAGCCGCAACCAGGGCGACGACAAGCCCCCCCTTCCCCGCCCATTGGGGAATCGCGGGGTTTTGGAGGACATCCACGAGCGAATCGGACGGTCCTGCGCCTTGTTCCAGGGAATCCCGGTCAACGTCGAGACGGAGAAGCTTCATTTCCTTGAGCAGGAGCATCACGCGCGGGTTCAGCCACAGCCAGACGCCCACAAGCATCACGCCCTGAAAAGAGAGCAGGAAGAGGATGGCGTAAAGCAGCTTCTCCTGCGGGTCCGTCTGCAGAATCCAGCGCGTGTACATCAATCCGCCGCACACGGCCAGCGGTATGAACAACAGATACAGTCTGACGGCTCGGAGCCGCACCTCGCGCCGAAAGTCGTTGATGGCCAGGCGTCGAATCTCGTTTATTCGTTGACGGCCCAATTCCGGGGAGTTCATAACTGTTCCTCCAAAAGTGTGCGCAGTCTCTTGCGCGTGTAGTGCAGTCGTGAGCGCACGGTTCCCTCGGGTATGCCGAGGATGCCGGCAATTTCAGCGGTGTCAAAACCCTCTTCATATCGCAGCGAGATAATGGTCTGGTCGGGCGGACGGAGTTTCTCCATCGCCTCCCGCAGGCTGTCGAAGGTCTCCAAGCCGTTGGTGGAGGCCTCTTCCACAAACCGCTCGCCATAGCCTTGGATGCCCTTGCGGCGGCGCTGTTCCCTGCGAATCCAGTCGCGGCACTTGTTGCTGACGATCTGGTAGGCCCAACCGGGAAACGCCGCCGGGTCCTGCAGTGACCCGATGCCGCGCGCGATGCCCATCCAGGAATCCTGCGTCACGTCCCACGCGGCGTCCTCCCGCCCCGTAAGGCGGTGCGCATGATGCCAGAGACGTTCCTGCCACTGCCCAACCAACTGGTCGAAAGCGTTTTCGTCGCCTTCCCGACAGCGCAGCACGAGGATTTGGTCCGATATTTGGTCGCGGTATTTCATGTTTTGCCCCTAATGTCGCAGCAAGCGGGCAAAACGTTCATTGAATCCCCCCCAAGGGCATGCGTGTTACGCGCGATCGCTATTGCTGAGCATGTGTGAAGAATGGACCATGCATACTCAAAAACTGCGTCTTCGCTGCGCTCAGGTTCCCAGCCATTTGGCCAGTATGTCGGGATGGAGCCCCCAGCCGAGCAGCCCTGCCAGGCCCATTACCACGCCGAATACCGTCGGGACCATCGAGAGCCAGTACAGCCAGATGGTCTGCGTCAGCGAAGTGACGGCCAGCATGGAGATCGCTATCGCGAGTCCCGCATCCATCAAATCGAACTGGTCGTCCCGGAAATTGTAGGCGTCATAGGCTTTCTGGGCGTCTTCCGCCTGCTTCTTCAACTCATCCATCTTCTTTTGCTGCTTGTCGACCGCCTCCCCGCATTTGGCAATCAGTGTATCAATCTTGGCGGGGTCGGCCGCGGGGTTCGCCAGTTGCTGGGCGCGCATTACTTCCGAGGCGGACGACAGGATCTCCTCCCGGATGTTGCGCGCCTGGTACCAGTCCCAATAGTCAATCTTGTCTGCCTGGACCTGCTGCATGGCCTGGACGATGTTGTCGTCCTTGACCTTGCAGATTCCCAT
>CAIJOU010000812.1 GCA_903822375.1 Candidatus Hydrogenedentota bacterium | reverse complement strand
TTGCCGAAATCTGGACACACTCTCCCCTCTCCATTACTCCCGACGGAGATTTCTGTGGCACAACACACGCCGCATCACCCCGCAGGGCATGTTCCCACACGACCCTGGTCCGCCACGTAATGACTTACAATCGCTGTCAGACTTTTGACATCCCCTTAACTAAATAGGTTTTATTCCTAACAAAGCGCTTGGCTGAATTACTCCCTGATTTATTAGTTCATGCTACATTGCGCCCACCGCCTGCAAGTCCGATACGTCGGGCAAGACTGTCACCGAAACGGGTGAACATGCTAAAATGCCACTTTCCACACATCCGAACTGAACGGACCCGGGATGAACTTCAAACAACTAGTGCAGCAAGAGGTGCTTTTTCTCGACGGGGGAATGGGCACGACCATCCACAGCCTCGGTCTGGACGACGCCTGTTTTGGCGGGCCGGACTACAAGATGCTGGTCGACCTCCTCTCGTTTTCGCTGCCTGAGGCCATGGTCGACATTCATCTGCAGTACTACCGCGCCGGGGCGCATGCCGTGGAGACGAACACCTTCGGTGCCTCCCCCTTCCGCCTTGCCGAATACGACTTTTCCGGCCTTGACCTGGACCGCTTCGCCCCCAACCCTTATGAGAAGGACTTGCGGCTCCTTTCCCATGAGGACTTCGCCTATTATCTCAGCCGTCGCGGCGCCGAGCTGGCCTGCGCGGCCCGTGACCGTTACCGCACCGAATCGGGCCACAAAAACCGCCCGCTGTTCGTCATCGGCTCCATGGGCCCCTCCAACCGCGTTCTGTCGAGCACGCGTGCCACGCTCAAACAGTCCACCTTTGAGGCCATCGCGGACAATTTCTACCGCCAGGCGCTCGGCCTAATCGATGGCGGTGTCGATGTGCTGCTCTACGAGACCCAGCAGGATATCCTCGAGCTGAAGGCCGCCGTTTTCGGCGGTCGCCAGGCCATGCGCGAGCGGGCCGTGACACTGCCCATCATGGCCCAGGTCACGGTCGATCAGTTCAGCCGCATGCAGATTTTCAACACACACATTCACGCCGCACAGGTGACCCTCCAGGGCACCGGCATCGATGTGTTCGGCATCAACTGTTCCATCGGCCCGGACCTGATGATCAAGTCCGTCGAGACCCTGGCACGCTTTTCACCACTGCCCATTTCCGTCGTTCCCAATGCGGGCCTGCCCGTTTCCGAAAAAGGCCAGACCGTGTTCCGCTTTGATCCCGACCGTTTTTCCTGCCTGCTGCGCGACTTCGTCACCGAGTATGGTGTCCAAATCGTCGGCGGCTGCTGCGGCACCACGCCCGACCACATTGCCGCCACGGTCGACGCGATCCGCGGCGTCACGCCGCGTCCCCGCACGCCCGAGCGCGGCCTCTATGTCTCAGGGCCGCAGGAGGCCGTGCTGCTCGACAGTTCGCGCTCGCTGATCCGCTTCGGTGAGCGGCTCAACATCCGCGGCTCGAAGAAGGTGCGCGACGCCGTCGAAAACGACACCGGCATCAACCACGACGTGCTGGAGGAGGTGGTCCGCGAACAGATCCAGGGCCTCGGCTGCGAGGTGGTCGATGTGTGCATGGACTCCAACATGGTCGACACCGTCGCGGTCCTGCGCGAGGTGGTCCACGTCCAGACCACCGACTTCTCCGGCGCCATGTGCCTCGACTCCTTCCAGGTCGACGCGCTCGCCGAGGCGGTCAAGGTCTACCCCGGACGGCCCATCATCAATTCCATTTCCATGGAGGAGGCCTCCCCCGGCCTGCTGAAAATCGACGCGGTTCTCGAGGCCACCGCCGGGCATGACCCGCTCTATGTGGCGCTCTGCACCGGTCCCAAGGGCCCCGCGGCCACGGCCCAGGAAAAGCTCGATCTCACCACGCAGATCTTGGAGCGCGCCCGGGACCGTTACGGCGTAACCGCCGACCGCATTTTCGTCGACGTCAACGTGTTCCCCATCGGCTCCGAATCCGTCGAAGGCATGAACTTCGCCGTCGAGTCGCTCGAAGGTGTGCGCCTGGTCAAGCAGCGTTTTCCGGAAACGCACACCTCTCTGGGCGTGGGCAACCTGACCAACGGCCTCGCCAAGAAGCCCTACATGCGCACCGTGCTCACCTCGGTCTTCCTCGATGAGGCGCGCAAGCGCGGCCTGGACGCCGCCATCATCAACCCCAACCATTATGTGTTTGTGTCCGACATCGATCCGGCACATTACCGCCTTGGCCTGCGCGTCGTGCTGGACCGTGACATGGAAGCCTTCGCGGAACTGGAGGGCATCGCCGCGCAGAAGGCCGGGGGTGCGGCGCCGCGCCGCGTTCTCTATGACGACCTGCCCGTCGAGGAGTCCATCGTCGAGAAGATCAAGGACGGCCACAAGGAGCGCCAGCCCGGTTCCTTCACCTTCCGCGGCCGCAACTACGAGTACCAGGACCGTATCGTCCTCCAGGTGGCCGACGCCATGGAGCGGCATGCGCCGCTCGACTTTATCAACCTGCACCTCATGCGCGCCATGCAGGATCTGGGCGACGGTTTCGGCCGCGGCGAGGTGTCGCTGCCGCACCTGCTCAAATCGGCCGACGTCATGCGCCAGGCCATGGGCTTCCTCGAGAAATACATGCGCGACGAGGCCGGCATCGACGTGCACGCCAAAATCGACTACAAGGGCACCGTGGTCATAGGAACGGTCTACCAGGACGTGCATTCCATCGGCAAGGACCTTGCCCGCACGCTGCTGGAGAATTACGGCTACCGCGTGATTGACCTCGGCACCATGACCCCGCTGCAGTCCTTCATCGACGCCGCCCGTGAATATCATGCCGACGCCATCGGCATGTCGGCACTGCTCGTGCAGACTTCCAACCACATGATCACCGTGGCGCGCATGATGGCCGAGCAGGGGCTCAACCTGCCCATCCTGATCGGCGGCGCGCCCGTCAGCGAACGCCACGCGGCGTTTGTGGCCATGGCCGGCGGCGATGACACTGCCAATATGCGCGGCGACGTGTTCTACTGCCGCACCGCCATGGACGGCGTAAATGTGATGAATGCGCTGAAGACCACCGTGCCCGGACAGAAAGCGGAACTCTTCGAAAGCAACCGGAAGAAACTGGTCCACCGCTACGAGCACGCCATGCAGCGCGCCGCCCGCGAGGAGGAACTGTTCGCCACGCTGCCGCGCCGCGCCGTCAGCCATGACGGAATCACGCTGCCCGCCGAACCCCGCTTCCGCGCCCGCCGCATTGAGTATGACCTGCGCGACTTCGCGGTGCACATCGACCGCAAGACGCTCTATGCGCTCAACTGGAAATTCGGCGGTTCGGCCTCACGCGAGCGCACCCACACCACGGCCGCGGAACTGGAGGGGCTTTTCCAGCAATGGGTGGACAAGGCCGCGCGCAATGGCTGGCTCAAGCCCCAGGGCGTCATGGGACTCTTTCCCTGCTGGTCCGAGGGTGAGCAGGTCATCCTGCTGGACCCCGCCGACCCCTCACGCGAAATCGCACAGGTGACCTTCAACACGGTGATCGGTGCGGGCAATGACGACCTCCTGTCGGGGGCCCAGTTCTTTACCCCCCGCGGCGCGGCCTCCGGGCCCGGGGTGGCCGGGCTTCAGATCACCACCAGCGGTCCGCAGGTGGACACCTTCATCGAGCAGATGAAGGCCGAGGGCGATTCCGAATCGGCCCTGTTCCTGCAAGGGTTGTCCGACCGCATCGCCGAGGACATGGCCGACCATCTGAACGGGTTGCAGCGGGAAATGCTGGGACTCGGTCCAAAGACCGGGTTGCGCTGGTCCCCCGGATATCCGGGCATGCGCGACATCCAGATGAACCGCGTCATTCTGGAAACCCTCGGCGCCGGCCCCGCACTGGGCGTCATCATCACCCCGGCCGGCGAATTCAGCCCCACCGGAACCACCGCCGCCGCCGTCAGTTTTCATCCCGACGCCCGCTACAGCTGAGGTGTTTGTGACCGTTTGGCCGACTGGTGTGGGTTGCTTGTGCCTTTCTCTTGCTCCTGCTTCTGCTCTTAATCTTGCTCGAAATTAGTGAGAACTGTCCATAATTCACAAAATGGAGCAAGAGCAAGATGAAGAGCAGGAAGACCCCTATGCGCCAGTCGGCTAAAGTTTTGCAGACATTTCAGTTGTCGGCCGCATCGGCCGCATTCTTCTGACGCTGCCGTATCTCCCGGAAAAAACTGGAGAGCATGGAACCGCATTCCTCGGCGAGCAGGCCTCCCACAACCGCGGGCTGGTGGTTGAACCGCTTGTCCTCAAGCAGGTTCATCAGCGTGCCGCAACAACCCGCCTTGGGGTCCGTGGCGCCAAAATACACCTCGGGAATGCGGGCCAGGATGATGGCCCCCGAACACATGGGGCAGGGTTCGAGGGTGACATAGAGGCGGGTGTTCTCAAGCCGCCAGGATCCCAGATGGGCGGCCGCCGCGGTGATGGCCAGCAGTTCGGCGTGGGCAGTGGGGTCCTGCAGCAGTTCGCGCTGGTTGTGGCCCTTGGCGATGATGCGGTCCTCATGGACAATGACACAGCCGACCGGGACCTCTCCGGCCTCCATGGCCCGTTCCGCCTCGCGCATAGCCATCCGCATATAGTGTTCATGGGGGTTCAACATGGGCCGCATTGTGCCCTCCGGGCCGGGGGAAATCAACCCTTTCCTTGCCGGTCCGCACTGCTATGTCTCAAAATCGTTGCAAATCCCGGCACGTCTGTCCAGTATGGGGCAGCTATTCCTGTCTGCCATTCTGACTCCGGACTCCTTTGCTGGCGGCTATGCTGCTACGTATCGGTCCCCAGTCCGTGCCCCGTGAAACCAGTTGGCAGTCGACCGGGTCTGTTGTGATACCCTTTCCGGGATTTGTGCAACCGTACCGTGCATGTGAGCCGGGTGCGAGAGGGCAATATCCGTCAACCAGAAGAAGGAAATTACAGAAATGGAAAAGTTCGTGAAGTATGGAATGTTGTGCGTTTTGGTCATGGTGCTGGTCGCGGGTTGCGCCACGGGCACCAAGAAGTCCGATGAGCAGTTGGTCGGCGACCAGTTGCAGGTTGTCAAGAAGTCGCTCGAGAGCAAGAACATCGACGCCCTCTTTGTCGTCGTTTCCGAAGACTTTGAGCACCCGGAAGTGGGCAGCAAGGCCGAGTTGAAGGCCCTTGCGGAAACCGGCCGTGATTCCGGTTATGCCGATGACGGCGCCTGCGAACTGAAGAACGTGCAGTTGACGAAGAAGAGCGACGGCACAATCTCCGCGTACCCGATCGACCTTTCCAGCCCCGCCGGCTCGATCAGCGTCGAACTCGTGTTCAAGAAGGACAAGGACGGTGTGTGGCGCGTGCTCACGGGCAACGCCGACGGCGTGTAATCCCCTTCATTCCGGCCCGGCGGCATCAAACCGGGCATTGCCGGACAGCTTTCGCAGGCCCCGCCTCCCCGGCGGGGCCTGCCTGCTTTTGGGCCGGGTTGGACGCTCCGCCCCGCATCGGGTAATATACTGCCGTTGGTTCGCGCCGCGGACCACAGGACTTGAAAACCTTCTCGAACGACCATCGGCAGAGTATATCGTGCATTCCCGAATCCAACATTGCATGGCGGCGTGCCTCATATGCGGCTTGTGCTGGGCCTCCGCGGTTGCGGCCCAGCAGTCGGCCCGGTTCACCGGCGAAGTGGGCGGCGAAATGGTGCGACTCAACGCCGCGATTAAGACCTACCAGAACGTGCCCTACGTCTCGCTCAGCCAGCTTGCCGAACAACTGGGCGGCAAAGCCCGCATGGACGGGGCGCGGGTGGAAGTCTCGCTCGGCGGTGCCAAGGCGCTTGCCGCGACAAACGACACCGCCGTTGCAGCCGGGCGGATGCAGTTCGCCCTGGCCCACCCGGTCATTACCGATTATGAAAATGCGTATATCTCCCTTGACGACGCGACCAAATTCTTTGAGCAGGGATTTCAGGTTTCCCTGACACGCAATGACCCCGCCGCCAACGATCAGGTGGTCGCCCCGTCCGCGCCGAAAGGGGCCACGGCGGAAACGGAAGACCCAAAGGCACTGCTGAAAACACTTGAACTGCCGCCGCCCCCGGCGGTCCCCACCGCGGCGACAGAGCCGTCCCCGGCCGCACCGGCGGTTACGCCGACGCCCGCCCCTGCGGAGACCCCGCCCGCCGCGCCGCAGACCGCGACGCCGAAAGGGCCGATAAGGCATGTCACCGTGGACGCCGGGCACGGCGGCGGCGACACGGGCACGATAGGCCCCAACGGAACCGCCGAAAAGACCGTCACGGCCGCGATGGCGGCGCGCTTTGAAAAAGCACTGGCGGAAACGGGAACGGTGTCCTCGGGGCCGGCCCGCAAGGAAGACAGGGACCTCTCCATTGGTGACCGCGTCTCCGCCGCGAGCACCCAGTCCGCCGGACTTCTGGTAAGTCTGCACGCAGGCGCGTCGCTTTCGCCGCAGGCTCCGTTGATTCAGATTTACCATGCGCCCATTCCTGCCGAGGGCGGCGATTTGGCGGTCTGTGTCAACCGCGCCAAGGCCCTCGCCCAAGCCATGGCCAAAGCGCTCGCCTCCGACGACAATGCACCCACGGTGGCCGTGCGCTCCATGCCGCTCCGCCTCCAGTCCGCCGCGAAAATGCCCTGCCTGATGGTTGAACTGGGCTCATTAAACCAGGCCGAAGGCGAGGCAATGCTGGTTTCCGAGGAACAGCGCGGTGCCCTGGTGGACCGTCTGGCCAAGGCGCTGGCAACGGCGGTGGCCGCTGTCAACACGCAACGCTGAGGACACCGACGTGAGTTACCACACAAGAAAGCGCATCTTCACCCGCCTGGGACTCGCGGTGTGGGCCATGGCCACGCTGGTCCTGTGTTTTGTCATCGCGATGCTGGTAAACGAGATGCTCCGCAACGGCCAGTCCCCGCTGGCCTCCTTCCAGATGTCACCGACAACCGAAGACAACGCCGCGCAGGCCAGACCGCAACCTGCCGGACCGGGGGGTACCAAGGACATTCAGCTTTACTACTCCGGCGAGAACGGACAGGGACTCGCAGCCGAGCCGGCCACGATTGAGTTCAGCGGCAGCACGGTGGAAAACTGCCGGCGCGCCATTGCGGGCCTCATCGGCGGTCCCCGTCAAAACGGATTCGCCCCCATCCTTCCCACCAATGCGCGTTTGCGTGGGCTGTACCTGCTGGATTCGGGCGAACTGGTGGTGGATTTCTCGAGCGAGGTGGCGCTGGCGCATGCCCGCCTCAAGAGCGCGGGCCTGGAGGGTATGATGGTCTTCGGCATAGTCAACACGGTAACGCAGCCCGCGCTGCGGGGCCAGGACAAGGCCGAGGTCAAACGGGTGCGTTTCCTGGTGGAGGGTGCGCCGCCGACCGACGGGTTCCCCTCGCACATGGACCTCAGCCAGCCCATTATGCCCGACCCCAGTTGGACCCAGGCGGACAAGGGATGACACGCGCGGACAAGGCCGACCGGGCCATCGGCATTTTTGATTCCGGCGTGGGCGGACTTACGGTGCTCAAGCGCATCGCGCAGCGCCTGCCCCACGAGCATCTCTGCTATCTCGGCGACACCGCCCGCGTGCCCTACGGCACGAAATCGGCCGACACGGTGATCCGGTATGCCCGTTCATGCGCCGCCCGGCTGACCGAGCGCGGCATAAAGCTCCTTGTCGTGGCCTGCAACACGGCTTCGGCCTACGCGCTGGAAACCCTTTCCTCCGAACTGCCCGTGCCCGTAATAGGCGTGGTGGAACCGGGCGCGCGAGAGGCGGTGCGCCGCAGCAGGAATGGGCGCATCGGCGTGATCGGGACCACGGGCACCGTGGCCAGCGGGGCCTACGCCCGGGCCATTTCGGCGCTCAATTCCGACATTCGCGTCTATTCCAAGGCCTGTCCGCTGTTTGTGCCGCTGGCGGAGGAGGGCTGGACCCGGGGCGAACTGCCCCGGAGCGTGGCGCGAACCTATCTGGCGGGATTTTCCGCCCGCCGCATCGACACACTCGTGCTCGGTTGCACGCATTACCCGCTGCTGCGCGGCCCGATCGCCGCGGTGGCCGGACCGGGGGTGCTGCTGGTGGACAGCGCCCGTGAAACGGAGAAGGCCGTGGAAGCGGTGTTGCGCGAACAGGGCCTGCTGCGTGCGGCATCAACCCCGGGACGGCACCAGTTTCTCGTGAGCGACGCCCCGGCGACCTTTGCACGGGTGGGCGCGAGGTTTTTGGGACATCCCCTCACGGGCGTGGAATGGGTCGATGTGCAGACCGGCTAAAGCCGCGTCCCGGCACGCCGGGTTGGGGATGAACCGGTGGGCATGAAGCGCAAACAGGACAACAGGACCGGCAGAAGCCCGTCGCTGAAACAGCCTGCCCCCCTTCCCCCCGTGCGCCGCGCTCCTCCAAGCAGCCCCATTGAAGCCCATCACGTGCTCATTCTTCTGCTGGCACTGGCGCTGGTGGCCATTATGGGGGGCACCGCGCGCATGATCTGGCTACAGTGGCAGCCCTCACCCACGAAGTTTGCCGAAACACCGCAACCCCTGCCGGAACCGGCACCTGTGCCTGTTTCGGCACCTGCGGCCAAGCCCGCCCCAAAACCCGCCCCCAAACCTGCACACACGCTCCAGACGCCAGTATTGTCCCCCGTGGCCGACGACACCGTTGACCGGGCGCTGGTGGAGAGCACCGTCCCGCCAACCTACGTGCAGCGGGTGTCGGCGGAGACGCGCAGTGACGCGCGGGGCAAATGGCAGTATCGCAGCTATGATGTGACGCTGCCGCAGGACCTGGGCTGGCCCAGACTGCGCTCACAGTTGGTGGCCAACCTGGCGGGACACCGCCTGAGCGTTATCGAAGAGCGCGGCGGCGCTCCCGGCACGGCGCGAATTCGCGTGGCCCAGCAAAGCCGGATTATCGCCGAGGCGGTTATTCACCCCATGCAACCCGCGCACGAAGAGCCAAAACCGGCACCGGCCGTGCCGCCGGTGCTTAAGGGCAGCGACCCCGCCCTGGACGAAAACGCGGAGCTGAAGGTCGCTCAGGCCAAAAATGAGACTCCCCAGAATGCTGCGCCCGCGCCAAGACCGGAAGCAGCGCCACCGCTTGCGCCCGAACCTTCACCCGCGCCGATGCCCGTAACCCGCCCCCTGCCCGAACCGACTCCGCCGGCACCGCCTCCCGTGCCGACACCCGACCAGACGCCGGTCGCGGCACCTGAGCCCATGCCTCAGCCAAAGCCCGAATCCACACCGAAGCCCGAACCGATACCCGAACCAAGCCCTCCGGTTCCAGCCGTCGCCGTGGAACCTGTGTCGGAATCGATACCGCCGCCCAAACCCACGCCCACGCCAGAACCTGCGCCCGAAGCGCCGGTGGTGAGTATTCCTGAAACGACTCCCGGACCACCATCCGTGCCGGAACCAACGCCGGCACTGCCGCCGGAGCCCAAACCGGTGCCAAAGCCTGAGCCGCTTCCCGAACCAAGTCCTCCCGTTCCAGCCGCCGCCGTGAAACCCGCACCGGAATCGATACCGCCGCCCCAGCCCGCACCGGAACCCGCGCCGGAAGCACCACCTGTGAATGTTCCTGAAACGGCTCCGGCAGCACCCTCTGTGCCGCAGCCAACACCGGCACCGAAACCTGAACCCAAACCTGCACCAAAGCCTGAACCGGTCCTCGAACCGAAGACTCCGGCCCCGACCGTCACGGTGCAAGCCGTGCCGGAACCGATACCGCCGCCCAAATCCGCACCGGCACCGAAGCCTGAGCCGACGCCGACAGTGACTGTCCCGACCCGGGCTCCCGCGCCCGAACCAAAACCAGAACCCGTCCCTTCCCCGCATTCCTCTCATACTTCGCATGCCCCCCGGCAACCCGCACCGGAACCCATGGCGCAAGCCAAGCCGGAACCGGCGGACAAACTACCGGTGGCTTCGGCGAAGGGCGGAAAACCGCGGGTGGCGGTGATTCTCGATGACGGCGGTTACGGCGGTCCGGACACCGAACAGGCGCTGGCGCTGGACCCAAATGTGACACTGGCGATTCTGCCAAATACGCCCTCGGCCCGCAGCACGGCGGAGCGCGCTGCGGCGAAAGGCTTCGAGGTGATGCTGCACATGCCGATGGAAACGGCGGTAAAGGGCGTCCGCGCGGTGGACGGACAACTGGACACCAGCATGGACCGGGACACCATCCACCGGCTGACTTTGGACGCGCTGGCGCAGGTCCCCGGCGCGAAGGGCGTCAACTATCACACCGGCGGAAAGTTCATTCAGGACCATGACCGCACCCAGTGGTTCATGGAAGTGGTGCGCGACCAAAAGTTATATTTTGTCGACAGCCGGACCACGGGACGGTCAGCCGGGCAGGCTGCGGCAACCGCGCTGGGCGTGCGCAACGCGGACCGCGACGTGTTCCTGGATAATGAAAGCGCGCCCGATTACATCCGGCACCAGTTTGAACTGCTGGAGGATGGGGCGCAAAAGCGCGGCGCGGCCGTCGGTATCGGACATTTCCGGCGGGGCACCATTGTGGTGCTCCGGGAACTGCTGCCCAGGCTGCGAACGCACGGGATTGAACTGGTCCACGTATCGGAGTTGCTTCCATGAGTGTTGTGCTTGGCATTGAATCTTCCTGTGACGAAACCGGCGCGGCCGTCGTGGTGGACGGACGTACCGTCCTGTCGAACCTGGTCGCGTCGCAAATCGACGTGCACCGCGAGTTCGGCGGGGTGGTGCCCGAGATCGCCTCGCGCCAGCACACCAAGATCATTTATCAACTGGTGGAGGCCGCCCTGCGCGATGCGGGACTGGAGCGCGATCCCGACGGCGCACCGCCAATCGATGCCATCGCGGCAACGCGCGGGCCCGGACTTATGGGCTCGCTGCTGGTGGGGCTGGGCTTCGCCAAGGCGCTGGCCTATGCGTGGAAGAAACCCTTCGTGCCGGTGCACCACATAGAGGGGCACCTGTTCTCGGCGTTTCTCGGCGACAAGGCTCCCGAATTCCCCTTCCTGTCCCTCGTGGTGAGCGGCGGGCACACGCAGATTATCCACTGCGCCGCGCCGCATGCGTATGAACTGCTGGCGACGACGCGCGACGACGCGGTCGGTGAGTCCTTTGACAAGGTGGCGCGGTTGCTGGGCCTGCCCTATCCCGGCGGACCGTCCATTCAAAAGGCGGCCGAAGGCGGCAACACGCGGGCCTACGCGTTTCCCCGTGCAATGCAGCGCCAGGACACACTTGATTTCAGCTACAGCGGGCTCAAGACGGCCGTGCTCTATGCAACCCGCGAGAACCCCGGCGCCAATGTGGCCGACCTGGCGGCGAGTTTCCAGGCCGCCGCCATTGACGTGCTCATTATGAAAACGCGGCAGGCGCTGGAACAGACCGGTGCGGAGCGCCTGGTCATCGCGGGCGGCGTGGCGGCCAACCGGCTACTGCGGGAACGGGCGCTGGAACTGCCCGCCGAGGTGTTCCTGCCGCCCTTCACCTACTGTGTGGACAACGGGGCCATGATTGCCGCCGCGGGACATTCACGATTTGCGCTGGGTTTGACGGGAGAAGGCATGGACGCGCCGGCGGACCCGTCCCTGAAGTTGTGCGGATGACGGGCGGACGCGGAACGGCCTAAGCTGGAAGTGGGTTCCTTGAAAGGGGCACGCGTCCATGGAGGCCGGCCCCTCCTCCACAACTTCTATCCAAGGGCTAGGGGACAAAAAACTACTTTGACAAACAGAATACTAAATGATAAAATTAGGAAAGAAACGATTAGTGGCATTGTTCGGAGGTGAGTGTACGCTCCAGAGTACGGGCTCGTTTCAAAGATGTGCGTTGACGTATTGTGGGGTGGTGCGAAAAGCCGACGGATGCCGCGAACACCAGAAGGGTTGAGTAAACAGTGGCTATAAAGACCATATTGGTTGTGGATGATGAACCGGATGTCGTCTCTCTGCTGGAGACAACCCTGTCCTCGGAAGGGTACAACGTCATTCCCGCGTATGACGGCATTGCCGCGCTGGATATTTGCAGCACGGACCGTCCCGACTTGGTGTTGCTGGACATCATGATGCCCATGATGAGCGGCTATGAAGTGTGCGAACAGATCAAGTCAAACCCACTCACCCAGCACATCCCCGTGCTGTGCCTCTCGTCCGCCCACACGCCTGAAGCGCGTGCGCATTGCTTTAAGGCCGGTGCCGCCGAACTCATCAAGAAGCCCTTCTTCCCGGCCGAACTGCTCGCCCAGGTAAAGCGTCATCTGCGTGACGACGACGACCTTATCTAGCCGCCATGCGGTACAGCCGCCCCCGGCTGTCCAATGGCAGTGAATGCCTGGAAGACTCTGTTCATGCCCGCCGAAAAACACAAAGACTCCCATGACGACGATGAATGCGTCGGCTCCTGTTTCACCTGCATCCCCGACTGTCCCCGGCACCCGTCGAAGACCAAAGCGGCAATGAAGCGCGCCCCGTCACCCTCCCCCCTGCTGCCCGACAAGGGTTCAAAGCCGGCGGTGAAGAATCCCCAAAAGAAACCCGGCGTTGATTCCAAATAGACTGCTTTGTCGGGTGTGCGAAGTCCCGCAAAGCGGGACGCAGCGCACCGTTCTCCCGCATTACACCGGCCGGTCGTAGATCCGCGTCATCCCGGCATAGGGATCGCAAATCGTAATACCCTCCCGCCCAAACACGGCCGTCACCGGCGCGCCTCTGCCCGATTCCAGGTATTCGAAGTTGCGGCGGCACACTTCGCGCGCCGCATGCAATATCAACACGGAAATGCGCGCCTCCTCAGCGTTGGGATACGTTGAAGACAGCTCGTCCAACGAGGCGCCAAGGAACTTCATCTCCGCAACTTTTTCGATGCAGACAACAAGACTGTCCACGCCGTAGCCGCAATAGGCGCTGCTGCCGTCCCCGCGGCGCACGTCGCGCGTGAAATGGGTGTTGGCGGTGCGCATGCCGCGCGCCGCGCTGCACCAGCGCAGTCCCCGGTACTGGCTGTCCGACTCCACCAGCCCGTCTGTGCCGAACAGCTGACTTTCCTGGTTGACCGGCGCCTCGAAACCGTCGGGCAGTATCCAACTGTTGATGAAGTCGATGCTCATGCCGTTGTCGAACTGCACCTTGACCTGCACGGCGTCAAAGGCGTCCATCCCGAAATCGCGGCGCAGTTTCTTCTTCTGGCCCACCGCATGGAGCGACACGGGCTTCACGCCGAAATAGGCCACATAGAGGTCGGTCCAGTGGCAGCCGACGTAGCTGAAAGGATCGCTCTTCTCCGCCCATTTCTTGAACGCCTGCGTGGAGACCTCCAGCGGTTCCTCCAGCACGGCCCTTCCGTACAGCGGCTCGCCGATGCACTTGGAAATGTCGTCGCGCAGCCGCAGATGGTCCGGGTCGTAGCGCTTGTGCATGTCCACGCCCACCAAGCGTCCCGCGCGCCGGGCCGCCTCAATGATCGCGTCGGCCTCGTGCGCGTCCAGCGCCATGGGCTTCTCGGTGATGACGTGCACGCCGCGCTCCAGCGCGGCCAGAATGGGCGCCGTGTGCAGATGGTCCGGCGTGGCCACGGCCAGAATGTCCAAGTCCGGAAAGTCGCGCAGGATGTCCACCCACGGCGTGTCGCCGTGGTATACGGCGGGGTCCAACCCGTGGCTGGCGCGGCATTCATCCCGTTTCGCGCGGGCGCTCGCCTCGGTGTTCGTGGCCAGCGCCACGAATTCGACACGAACGTCGCCCAGCGCCCGCGCCTTGTCGTCCAGTCCCAGCCGCCCCAACCAGGGAACGAGTCCGTTCCGGTGAAGTTGGGCGTAGGTGCGCAAATGCACATCCCCGCCGAACATCCCCGCGCCCACCAGGGCCACACGCAGCACGCGCTCCTTCATGCCGCCCACCTCCGTCATTGTGCCGCCGCGTCCTTGGTTTCCGCCTTTGGCGCGGCAATGGAGCCGTCCGCCGGCGCCTGCGCAGGCGGCTCAGGCGGCTTGGGCAGCGCGTTGGCGCCGGGCCCCTGTTTTGGACGCAATTCCGTCTTGAAGATCTCAATGTCCATCAGGTACTTCGCCTGGTCCACCGCCTTGGTCACGCACTCGCGGCGCCTGCCTTCCAGCAGGTAATTGCGAATCTGGTCGTGCGCCTTCTCAAAGGTCACCTTGCCCGGTTCGTTCACGGAAAGCACCTTTACCAAATGCCAGGCCTTGCCCCCCTCGAACGGTTCCGACAACTCGCCCGGCGTCTGTTTGAACAGGCGCTCCCCGATGTAGGGTGGCAGGTTTGAAGGGCTCACCTCGGGGTACATTCCCCCGCTCTGCGCCACGTTCTTGTCGTCCGAGACTTCAATGGCCACCTTGTCAAACGCCTCGCCTGCGGCAATGCGCGCGCGGGCCGCCTCGACCGTGGTCTTGGCCTTTTCGAGGTCGGCCGGTTGATCCCCTTCCTGATGGACGCCCAGATGCTGAATGTCCGCTGTGCGTTCCTTGCGGTCAAAGCGCCCCGCCGCCGACCACTCGTCGTAGAGCTTCTTTATTTCCTCTTCAGAAACGGCCGCCCCGTCGAACTTCTGGTTCTTGTACGCCTCGATCGCCAGGCGGTCGCGCAGCAGCGCCTTCAGCCCGGCCTCGTCCAGACCCTCGCGCTTCAGGTATTCCTCGAAGTTTCCCTGCGAGCCGAGCACCCGGCGGCCCCGGCCGTACTCGCGGTTCACTTCCTCGTCCGTGACCGTCACGGCATGCGTGGCCACCCAGCGAAGCACCCGCGCGTCAATCATCTCCGCCAGCACGGTGGCGCGAAAACTGGGGTCGTCCGGGTTTGGCTGCTGTCCCCGCTCCTTGGCAAGTTGCGCCGCGCGCTGGGTAACGTCGCGGGCAAATTCCTGCGCCGTGATGATCATGTCCCCCACGCGCGCAATCTTTTCGGATGCCGGTGGCGCCGGTGCCGAAGACGCTGCCGCCGCATCCTTCCCGGGTTCCGCCTTCGCCACTTCACCCTCTGTCGGGGCTGCCGACGCGGGGCTGACAGACGGCGCATCGCTGGCCGGTGGCGTCGCCGAAGCCTGTTCGCCGCCTGCCGGACTTGCCGGGGAGGGGGCATTGGACGGCGCATTGGCAACCGGAGGCGTCACCGGTGCGTCCGGCGCGGGGCTGGCGGGCGGCGCGGTCGCCGCCTGCGTCGCCGCCGCCGCATCGCTCGACGGCACGGGCACGTTCACCGAGTGCTCTTCCGTCACCGCGGGGGCCGCAGAAACAGCCGGTGTGGCCGGCACCGCCGCTTTTCCGCAGGCGGCCAGCACCACGGCCAGGCACGCAAGCGCGCCAAACATCCCAAACCGCTTGGTCATTAAATCTCTCCGGTGCGCCCCGGGGGCACACTATTCCGTCCAGTCACAGCCGCGTCAGTTCACAACTGCCCGGCCATCCGGACGCTAGACCTTAACTGTCTTGCCTGTCGCCGCGGCCTTGTAGATCGATTCGATGAGCGCCACTGCGTTGCGTCCCTCACGCCCGTCGATGAGCGGGGGGCAGTCCTTCTGGATGGCCTTGGCGAAATCGGCAATCTGGCGGCGGTGCCCCTCAATCTTGAGGCTGCTCAGCGGGTCACCCGCGCCCGAACCCAGCTCGGATTCCATGGTGAGCGTCTCTTCGATCTTCGCATCGGCCGCCCTGCGCTTCTGAAACTTGTAAAACTTCAGCGCGCCGTCCTCGACATAGGCGCTGCCCTCGGTGCCGTGCACTTCCACCCGCGCCGGGTGGCCCGGCCAAATCGCCGTGCTGCCCTCAATGACGCCGTAGGCGCCGTTGGCAAACTCAAGCATGACCACCCCAAGGTCCTCGACTTCCAGTTTCTCGTGCAGCGCCCGCTTTGTCTGCGCGCGCACCGACGCCACCGGCCCCATGAACCATTGGAGAAGGTCAATCTGGTGAATGCCCTGGTTCATCAGCGCCCCGCCGCCGTCCAACTTCTTCGTGCCGCGCCATGCGCCGCTGCCGTAGTACTCCGGCGAACGGTACCACTTGATGTACGCGTCGCCGAGCACCAGCCGGCCAAAGCGCCCCTGGTCGATGGCCTTCCTGATCAGTTGAGGTCCCTCGGCAAAACGGCTTTGGAAGATGCATCCCAGCCGCACCCCCGCCTTGTCGGTCGCCGCGATAATGCGGTCAATGCGCTTGGTGCTCACCTCCAGCGGCTTCTCCGACAGGATGTGCTTGCCGGCCGCCGCGCAGTCCTCGGCGATTTCCGCACGCAGCCCGCTCGGCACGCACAGGCATACGGCCTGAACATCCTTGCGCTCGATCATCTTGCGGTAGTCGGTGTAGACGTCCACACCGTACTTCTCGCCAAGACGCTGTCCCGTCGCCGGAACCACATCGGACACCGCGACCAGTTTCGCCTGGTTCACCTCGGCAATCGCCGCGGCATGGACCGGGCCGATGTTGCCGCAACCGATAATCGCAAACCCTACCTTTGCCATGGATGCATTTCTCCTCTTTTGACCGTCTGAACCCAGGAACAGAATGGGTGAAGTTTACTACATTCCCACGGGGCCTTTCCCGAAAATCTGCGCCCACCAAGACGCCGCATCGCATTACAGCCCCACCGCAAACCGGACAACACCCGAAATCGGGCGCATTTTATAGGAGACGCGGCATCCTGCCGCGTTTCTTGAATGCTGCTCCCCTCTTTCCCTCCCCTTTGGAAAGTGGCTGCGAGGTCCCCGCCGCCGCTTTTCTTTGCCGGGGCCATGCCCCGGCCATCCCGTGCGAAAGCGCGGCTTTCGCGCGGAAAGCGGCGGCATGGCCGCCGCACTCAAAATAAGTACCCTTCCCGGTTCCGACGGGATCAGGAAGTCTGACGTTGTGGAGGGCGGATTCTTATTGCGGCGGGGTTCACTCCGCCAGCAGTTCACTGAAGTTGAAACGTCCATAGCCGGAATCGGGTGCATTCTTCCAGTTGCCCGCCGCATCGCAAGACTCAAAGGCCACCCAGAAATCGCCGTCGGTCGGCGCGTACACCACGCTCATCACGTCCCAGTCGTTCTCCGCCAGCATTTCGGTGTTGTGCGCCACTGTTGCGGCAATGTTCAAAGCCTCGTCCACGCCGATCTTGCGCGGCGGTCCCGCCTCGATCACCCTGGTATTGCGCACGGGGAAGACATACTCAGACCCGGTTTCATAGGCGCGGATCATGTCGTGCATCGGCTTGTGGCAGGTGGTGTAGGAACTTCCCGAGAAGTCCCGCCCCCACGGGTTCCCCGTGTTGTCCGGATCGCCCGGACCGTCATCGGCCGCCTGCAACGCACGGCTGAGCGGTCCAAAAGCCGTGTCGGCGCGCATGATTGCCTCGGTCATGGGCAGACCGTAGGGATGCGCCTTGCCGTCACCGTCCACCCAGACCGCCGCAGCCTCTTTCGCGTCCTCCGCAAAGAAGGTTTCGCAGCACTCGAAATTGGTTTCAAACGCGGCCGCCCGCGGCGCAAAGGCGGGCGTGCCGTAATGCTCGGGGTCACCGTCGGCAACCAGATAGTTGTAGCCGATCGTGTGCTTGGCCCCCTGGATAAACGCCGCCGCCTCCTCCAGCGTTCCTGAATCCTCAAGCATCTGGCGTGCAATGAGGGTCCATGGCATGCCGTCCAGTTCCTCGCGCACGCTGAACGGCCCCTCCTCGGAAAGGGTGAGACCCTTCGCGTTCATCCCGGCCAGACAACCCGTCACCCCCGCATAGCCCATGGTTGCGCAGGCGATGCCCTTGTCGGGACGGT
>CAIJOU010000811.1 GCA_903822375.1 Candidatus Hydrogenedentota bacterium | reverse complement strand
CGTCGGTCATCTCCTCAAAGGAGAGCGCGGGCACGTCGACATGCAGATCGATGCGGTCCAACAGCGGACCGGAAATGCGGCCCATGTACCGCTGCACCTCGCCTGTCGAGCAGCGGCAGGTCTTTCGCGGGTCGGTGCGGCAGCCGCAGGGGCACGGGTTCATCGCAACCACGAGCATGAAACGGCTCGGATAGGTGACTGAGTAGCTGGCGCGCCGGATGTGCACCATGCCCTCTTCCAGCGGCTGGCGCAGCACCTCCAGCGCGGCCCGGTTGAACTCGGGCAGCTCGTCGAGGAACAGCACGCCATTGTGCGCCAGACTCACCTCGCCGGGATAGGCCATCGTTCCCGCGCCGCCGCCCGCGATGGATACCGTCGTGGACGTATGGTGCGGACAGCGGAAAGGGCGCGTCACAATGAGCGCGTCGCGCCGGCCCATCATGGGCGTGATGCTGTAGACGCGCGTGGTCTCCAGCGATTCCTCAAAGGCCATCTCCGGAAGGATGCCCGGCAGCCGCGACGCAAGCATGGTCTTGCCCGTGCCGGGCGGCCCAATCATCAGGAGGTTGTGCCCGCCGGCGGCCGCCACGGTCAGCGCACGCTTCACGTGCGCCTGCCCCTTCACGTCGCTCAGGTCGGGCACGCTGTGTTTCGCCGCGGCAAAGGCCGCGTTCACGTCGGTCACACGCGGTTCCACGTCCTGCTGGCCCGAAAGAAACGCGTGCGCATCGTTGAGCCGGGCGACGGGGATGACTTCGATATTGTCCACGACGCCGGCCTCGTCCGCGTTTTCGGCGGGCAGCACCACGCCGCGCAGGCCCAGGTCGCGCGCGGCGATGGCCATGGACAGCGCGCCGGGCACGGAGCGCACCGAGCCGTCGAGGGCCAGTTCGCCCACGAGGGCGTATTCCTCCAGACGGCGTCCGGACAACTGTCCGCTTGCGGCCAGCATGCCCGCGGCGATGGGGAGGTCCAGGGCGCTGCCCTGCTTGCGCATGTCCGCCGGGGCGAGATTGACGATGACCACACCGCGCGGCACGCGAAAGCCCGAATTGCGCAGCGCCGAGGACACGCGGTCCTCGCTTTCCTTCACGGCGGTGTCGGGCAGGCCCACCATCTTGATTTTGTTTTCGCCGGGGCGGATGTCCACCTCCACCGCAAGCGGATAGGCGTCTATCCCGAGCACCGCGCACGACTGTACCCGCGCAAGCATGACTTATGAGTCTCCCCGCCGAACTATGCTTCTATGCGGCCTACGGACCGCATGACTTCATTTTGGGGAAAGAGTCGAGGGTGATTCAAGCACACCGCCGCCTTCGGCGGACACGGTCGCGGAACTGGGGCGCGGGTAGCAGAACGGTCCGCCTGAGAATGGGCACACTGCGCCGACCCTGCGGGGGCGTGATGCCGTGATGCGCATGGTCTCCGGCGACTCCCCTGGGGACACCTCCGGCAGGATGCCCGGCAACTGCGATGACTGCCGGTCCTGCCCCCGCCCGGCCGCCAGCGTCTTTCTTGCCTTTGCCGACCACGAGGGCGACCGCCGCAGGCACGATTATGCCAATGCCGAGTCGGTCATTTATCAGAGGCTGCCCGTTGCGGAACCAGATCATACAGGTCGTACACCCGGTACCCTTGCGAGGAAAACGCCGCGTGTTGAAGAATCTCGTCCGGCCACTTCACGGACACGCCTTCCGGGTTTAGGAGGTACCACCGGACCCCGTGTTCCTTCGCGGTCTTCTGCAGACTCTCCTTATCCGCAGCCCCGCGCAAGGCTTCATGAATGGACACGGCCCGCCGAATATCGTCGCGGGAGTGTTCTATCTGATTGTATATGTCCACGCGTGAGACAAGGGCGCGGCGATCCGTGAGGCCGGCGGCGATCCCCATCGGATCCTCCAGAGAATCCACATAAACATCCCCGGGCGCGCTCTCCTTTCGGATGAACTGCGCGCAATCCCACAACCCGCGATCGATGGAGTAGTTCCCCCGCATCCGGGTGGCATGGCATCGATTCTGATAGTGGTCTCTTGTCATCCAGGGAAGAAGAAGCGAGCCCAGCAGGACCGCCACCGCCGCCGCCCCTATCCACGGACGGTCATTCCACAACCGGGTTCGCGCCAAAAGGGCCATAGTCTGCCCTGCGCAATAGAATGCCATCCAGGCATAAACGAAGACATGCGGCCGGTGTTGAAATTCAAAGGAATCCCCAACTTTGCACAGGGGCAACAAAACCAATGCGAGCCCGTAAACCAGCAAATAGACCCCCGGAAGCATGTCGTCAAGATTGAGGCGCTGTGTGCGGTGCTTCCAAAGGAGCGTCACGCCATACCAGGGCAGGAGAAGGCCAAACGTTGCCACGATCACAAGCAGAAGCCCCAGAAGGGTCCGCAGGCCTCCCGGATTCATTTCTCTCAAGTGGAAGAAGAGCATGTTTTGGGGTTGCGCAATCTTGCACAAGTAGGCGACATAGGCCCCCGCCCCGGATGTTCCCAATACGCCATACTGGGGCATCAAGGCATACGCCGCGACAAACGCAATTGTTCCCAACACCGACAAAATCCCCAGCAGAAGGCACTTTCTGCGCCAGCCAGGCGTCGGATACTTGAGCACGGCGTATGCCACGGTGACAGGGAAAAAGAACAGCACAAAATGGGACTTGACCAGGAGCAGCGTCAGGGACAGAAACAGCGCGAGGACGATGCGCTTGGTCCCTCCTGTTTCCAGTCCCTGTTGCAGAAGGGTGAAGGCGATCAGGGCCTGTGCGATGGCATAGGGCATTGTGGGGCAGATGAGGGCATAGGCGAAGAAGCTCAGATGGGCGTGCGAGGTGGGCAGCACGGAGCTGTCCGGCAGGGCCAGCAGCACCCACACGGCGGAAAGACCCGCGGCGGTGCCCAAGGCGCGTCGTGCCGCCGCGAAAGCGGCCGCGGCCATGGTCAGAAACCCCAGCGGAATCATGAAACAGGCCACCGCATCAAGGGCACTTGCGCCGGAGGCACGGCAAAACAATGCGGGAATCAGGTAGCTCGCGTAATGGTAGAACAACATGGGCATGCCAAGAACAGAATAGTTGCCGAAGTCTTGCGGATTGCCGGAAAAGGATGCGGTGAGACTGGCATGAAGAAAAAGGTCCAGATATCCGGTGAAATGAACCTTCTTTTCGCCGATGCTGCAAAGGGACAGCGTGTAATAGGCAAGGCCCGAAATGGCAATGAAGGAGAACGCCAGCACAAGGCCCTCGACTTTCCAGGAACAGGCGGAAGCGGTCCCCTGCCGGCGGAATCGCAACAGGAGAGCGCAGGCGCCCATGCACAGGATGGCATAGTGCCATGTGATTGTGCCGGGACAGGTGAAGGCCAAGGCCAGCAGAACAAGATTGAGCGTGCACACGCCGACCGCGAATTCCATCAGATAGTCGGAAACGCACGCCTTTTCCCGGCACGGGGCTGCGGCTCTCAGCACGGCTTCTCCCCAGACCGCGGCCACCGCTGGAAAAGAAAGAAAGAACCACGCCATGCCCGAAGACATTTCGATTCCACGAACCAGCGCCCAGCAGAACAGAATCACCGAAACGCCACCCGACAAAAAGAGGAAACCCGGCAGAACATTCTTGTTCCCGGTCACCATGCGTTTCTCTTCAGTGTTGCGATATGCCTCGCCATTCACGTGCAAGCTCTCCTATCGAAAGTTGCTTGCCCAAACCAGCCAGCGCGCCCAACCGAGACTAGCATATCGTTGGCACCAATGGGAATCTTGGAAACCAGAATCTTTTGCACTCACGCGCCTATGGGGTCGGCGTCGGAAGCTCCGCCTTCAATTCCTCGGCCTTCTTTTTCAGCGGCCTGTACACGTATTCGGCCAGTGTGGCGACGGTGCCACGGTCGGACTGGTTCCTGGCCACCTTCGCGAGCGTGTCTATGGCCTTAAACGCGTTTGCCTGAGCGTCCGCGGCCAGCTTGGACGCTTCACCCAGCTTTGCCGCGAAGGCCCCGGCGTCGTTGTTCTCTTTGGCGTCTCTTGCGGCCTTCTCGACGGTGGCGGCGTGGGCGACGGTTTCGAGGGTGTCGAAATACGCCACGGCAAATTCGAGTCGGCCAATCCAGTAGCGAATGTAACCAGCACCCGCTTCGCCCCTCGGCGCGGTCACCTTCTGCACCGCGGCGAGTGCGCGACGGTAGCCTTCCCGGTCGGCGGCAAGTTCTTTCGGAAAGCCGTCGGGCGTCCAGCGTCCCATGACCATCGAGGGGACGGGAAAGCCCAGGCCGAGCCCGTGGTCTTCAATGGCGGCGGTCACGGCTTCAACCTCATGAAACGCTTCGACCATGGGTTCGACGGCCGATTCACCGCAAACGTCACGAATCAGGTCGCGCGAGATCGTGTCCGGGGTGGCGGCTGCATCCCAGGCCGCTTTCGCCAGGTAGGCCACGGACGGATCGAGGTCGCTGACCATCCACTGGCGGGTGCAGAACCCGGCCAGGCCGTGCGCGCGCATCAGGCCCACCAGCTTGTGCAGCGAGCCCGTTGTGAGTTGCGGCGGCACGCCCACGCCGTCATCCTGAAGCGTCACGGCGAGGATGGTCGGCAAGTCCTTGGCGGGGATCTTGTCGAAGGCGGAGGGGCGCCGCAGCACGCGCGTCGGCGTGTAATCGAGCACGACGAGCAGTTCGGCGTCCTTGGGCAGGACGCGGGGCAGAATGGGGAAAAGCTCCTCGGCCACTTCGTAGTACACCAGCTTCGCGTCGGGCTTGCGGCTCTTGGGCAGGATCGCCGGGTCCGTCCGCAGATGGTCCATGAAACAGAGCCCGGCCAGATCGCCTTTTACCTGCATGACGGCCCGGTCCGGCCCGCCCGTATAAGCGGTGCGCCGGCCCGCCTCTGCGAGGACTCTTTCGAGCGAGGTCACTTCATTGATGTGATAGCGCGCGTCGAGTTCCTGCCAGGCCGATTCGTATAGATTGATCCAACTCGGCCATTCCGTTCCGACGGGGAACCCGTACGAATCCGACTCAGGGAAGGTGTCGACCAGCGTCTTGAGCACCGTGCCCGCGACGTCGATCAAGGCGGGGTTGTCGGGGTGCACGGTGGGTCCGGGGCTCACAGTCAACTGCCCCAGTTGCTGCACCGGCTGTGTTTCAGGCAGCACGGCCGCGAACTCTTTCGGAAAATCGGTGATGGACCCGACGAAGTTCGAGCCGATGCCGCGGCTGTGCGCGTAGTCAATCAGCGCGTGGGTGTGTGCCTCGCCCGCCGTGATGAGGGCGTCGGCACCGGCCGCGGGCAGCGGCAAATCGGGATTCCAGAACTCCGGTTCGTGTCCAAACAGCGCCCGGCCGGGCATGTCGCCGGTAATGGGGAAATGGGCGCCATACCAGAGGGTGGCCGAGGAATTGGTGACGCCGTGCACGGTCATGCGCAGGAAGGGCTGCGAGGGGCCGCTGCTCACGCGTATGCGGTTAAACTTCAACTTCGCGAGTTGGTCTATGAAGGGCCGGTAATCGGCCATGCCCCAGCCTTCCATGCCCATGGCGAAATCGCCCATGGTCTTCCACATGCGCACGCGGAATCCGGGCTCGAAAACCTTGTCCAATTGCGGCAGGAAGAACGCGCGTCCCGCCTCGGGGTAGACATCGCCGCTCAACAGGTAGCGGACACCATACCGTTCCACCAGCTCGTACATGCCCCACATCGTCGCCACCGGGCTGCCCCCGGCAATGAGCATCGCGGGCTTGTCCTTCCACCGTACGTTGCGCAGGAGGAATCCCTGATCGCTGAGCCGGGGGACAGAAGCACACAGCGTCTCGGCATCGGGGCGCCCCTTCGGCAGTCCGACGAAGAACAGGCTCTCCGCACCTTCGTTCGGCGCGGAAACGACGCGGGCTGCGACGGAGAACAATCGTTCCAAGTATTGCCGGAGTTCGTTGGCCGCATAGGTTTCCAACGGGTCCGCCTGCGGCACCACAACGATGTCAATACCCGCTCCCGCCGCACAAGGCGCGCCGCCAACAAAGGCAAGAAGTGCCGCTGTCCCGAGAATCACGTAAGACGAACACCTCATGCCTGCCTCCTCCTTTCAAGTGCCGGTTCCCTTAAGCGCGGGTCAACGACTACGCCTGGCCGTACTTGCGGGCGAAGCCCGCGTTAATGGCGACTTCGTCCTGATATTCCGGGAACATCCCCACAATGACCGCGTCCGTCTTCTTGATGTTCTCAAACGCCCAGAGGAACGCCGCGTCCACCCCACTCTGCGAGTCGCAGCGGCGGCCGGCCGCGAGGATCTTGAACGCGAGGCACGGCTTGCCGACCTGCCGGATGACGGCCGCCATGCGGGGCGGATCAGATTCGACGAAGGGTTCGCCGAACGTGATTTGGCCGAGTTGCGCCTGCATCTCCTCCCGAGTGCGCGTGAGGTGGTGGAAGCAGGTCATGAAGAAGTCGTTTTCCCAGTCCTCATCGGCCATGCGCTTGACGTTGTCCGGATTGTGGGAGGAGACGCCCGCCAATACACCCATGTCGTGCGCCTTCTTGACGAAATCGTGAACCTTCTGCGCCTCTCCCGAACGGAACAGGGAGTCCGTTACACCGCCATGGTGGGAGAGTGCAACTGGTTTCAATTCCAGGAGGCGTGCCGGGGACAGGCCGCCGAAACTCTCCGTGGTCAGGCAGACGAACTGGAGTTTGCTGTCCGTGTTCCACAGCAATTCCAGCACCTTCTCAACCTTGTCGCTGGGATCAAACTGAAATGTGTTGATTCCCTGCGCTTCGGAGTGCCTGAGGAATTCCACCGTCCGCTCGACCGTGAACCACTCGCGCATGTGGGTGGAGAGGTTGCTGGTGGCATGGGAGAATCCCCCGACGGGGTTGTATCCCGTAATAAGCCGCGTTACGGCGTATTTGCCCAGTTGGACGGTTGGGAGGAGTTCAACCGGTTTCGGGGGCGTTTCCTGGGCATTTGCGGCACCCGCTGCCGCAGCCCCGGCTGCGGCGCATAAACCCGCCTGTGCCATGAACTCCCTTCGATTCACGCGATCCTGGCTGTGCCTGTTTCCCATGCTGTGCTCCTTCTGGTGAAATGCCGCTGTAATACTATCACTTTCGCAAACCCATGCCTATGGTATTCCCCGGCAGGAACCATGCGCCCGTGCGGCCCTTGGGCCGCAGGGCTTCATCCCGGGGAAGGGGCGGGCATACACCCTCCGACCCTTCGGGCCACCCCCCTCAAGGGGGGATCTAATGCCGCGCGATTCGATGCTGTCTTGGTTGCGGTACGGCCGCTCCAGGCATTTCGCGAAACCTCCGCCCGCCGTCCGCGGTCCATTGCGGATATGCTACGAAATCGACTTCATACCCCATATCTACTGTGTTCCGTCCTGGCCGCTGTCGTGCTGGCCTCGTGCGCCTCGACGGACAAGCCGGTCACGCCCGTGCCGACGGGACCGCCGCGGACGGAATCGGGCGCGCGAATTCTCGACATTGACGCCGCAACGCGCTTTCAGGTGCTGGACAATTTCGCCGCCTCAGACTGTTGGAGCATGAAGCAGCTCGGCTCCTGGTCAGAGGAGAACCGCCGCCGCGTGGCGGACCTGCTCTTCTCGACAGAGGACGGCATCGGTCTATCCGCCTGGCGCTTCAATATTGGCGGCGGCATCTGCGCCGACATCCGGAGTTCGTGGCGCACCGCGGAAAGCTTTGAGACCGCAGAAGGGCAGTATGACTGGTCGCGCCAGGCGGGCGAGCGCTGGTTTCTGGCGGCGGCAAAGGCGCGCGGCGTGCGCCAGTTCATCGCGTTTGTGAACAGCCCCCCGGCCCGGATGACGAAGAACGGCAAGACCTACTGCACGCCGGAGGTGGGGCCGACCAATCTCAAGGACGGCTATGAGGGCCAATACGCGCGGTATCTGGCCGACATTCTCAAGCATTTCCGGGAAGACCCGGACCCGGCGCAGCGCATCGATTTTGGCTGGATCAGCCCGGTCAATGAGCCGCAATGGGAGTGGAACGGTCCGGGCCAGGAGGGAAACCGGGTCCCCAACGACGTCATCAAGCGCATCCTTCGCGCGCTCAATGCCGAACTGAAGCAGCAATCCGTACCGACAAAGATTCTCGCGCCGGAAAGCGGGTCGCTGGCCCTTCCCGGCATGACAGGTTCCATCGACATGTACGGCGCGCGTTACGGCAACTATGTGAGTGAATTCTGCGGCGACCCGGAGACGGCGGACCTCATGGGCCGCCTCATTTGCAGCCACAGTTACCGGTCCGACCTCCTTCCCAACGGGCTGGTGAACGCGCGGCAGAAACTGCGCGCACAGCTCGACCTGTATCCGGGCTGGCGGTTCTGGCAATCCGAGTACTGCGTGATGCAGGGGCCGAACGGCGAGGGCGGCGGCGGTCGCGACATGGGCATAGATGCGGCGCTGAACATTGCGCGGGTGATGCACCAGGACCTGGTGCTGCTCAACGCCTCGGCGTGGCAGTGGTGGACGGCCGTGTCGAAGGAGCATTTCAAGGACGGACTGCTTTACACGGATTACCACAAGCCCGGCGACCCGGAGAGCTTGTACACGCCCAAGACCTTTTGGGCGTTCGGCAATTTCAGCCGTTTTGTGCGCCCGGGGGCGCGGCGTGTGTCGTTGGCGGGGGCGCAGGACCTGAACGGCCTGCTGGGTTCGGCCTGGGATGACCGCGAGGCGGGCCGTCTGGTGGTGGTGCTCATCAACATGGGAACGGCGCCCGAAGCGATCCGGTTGCGCGAGCGGCATTTGCCGGACGGTGCGGCGGTGCGTTCGTGGACACCCTGGATTACCAGCGACCAGCCCGGCGACGATCTGCGTCGGAACAGCTCTTTCCCCGGCGGAACGGACTATGCCGTGCCCGCACGGTCCGTGGTCACCCTGGTGGGAAACACAGAGCCAGCCTGATCGCCTTTTCTTGCTCCTAATCTTGCTCTTGCTCTTCCTTAGAAGAACCTTTGCCCTACGATCGTCGAACTGTAGACCTGTAGGACAGGCACCCTCGCCTGTCAATCCCTTGATTCCCACACGGTCGACAGCCGGGGGCGGCTGT
>CAIJOU010000810.1 GCA_903822375.1 Candidatus Hydrogenedentota bacterium | reverse complement strand
CGAAACGGGAACACAAAGGCTCTCCGACATCCTTTGCTTCCTCCTTTGCCCTTTGCCCTTTGCCCTTTGTCCTTTCTTTCCCGCTTTTCCCGCGCGGGCTGTCCGTGTAGAATGGTCGCATGTGCTAAACCCCTACGCTTAAGGAGCGAGCCATGACGCTGATGCCTGTTTTGCTGCTGGTTTCGAGTGTGTTTCCCGGTGCGGTGGATGGTGACCTTGCCACGGTGGCGGGGAAGGTGCAGCAGCCGCCGCGGGAATATACCTCCGGACCGCTGTGGGTGTGGAACGACCTGCTGACGACGGAGCAGGTGACGGACTCGCTGAACGCGCTGGCGGACCAGCACATCCGGCAGGTGTGGGTGCACCCGCGGCCGGGGCTGATGACGCCCTACCTGTCCGATGAATGGTTCGCGCGCTGGGAGGATGCGCTGAAAGTGGGCCGGGAACGCGGCATGCTGGTGTGGATCTATGACGAGAATTCCTACCCCTCCTGCTTCGCAGGGGGCTATGTGCCCGAGCAAATGCCCGAATCGCGTTGCCTGGGCATTTCGCTGGAAAAGAAGAAGACGGTCGATCCGTCCAGTGACAAGATCTACGCGATTTACGAGAAGACCGCGGACGGTTACAAGGACGTCACCAAGAAGCTGAAGAAGGAGAAGGGGCTGGTCACCGACGGGGAGTACCTGGTTGCGCGGATAGAGGAAGCCAAAGCCTCGCCCTGGTACGGCGGCAAGTTTCACACGGACTTGATTCGCCCCGGCGTGACAGACAAGTTCCTCGAAATCACCCTGGACGCCTACAAGAAACATTTCGGCAATGAATTCGGAAAGCTCATCCCCGGCTCTTTCACGGACGAACCACACCTCAAGGCTGCTGGCGATATCCACTGGACGCCGGACCTCGCGGAACAGTTCAAGAAACGCTGGGGCTACGAATTCAACGATGCGCTGCCCTATCTGAAGGATGACACGGCAAAGGGCCGCGAGTTCCGCCACAATTACTTCCAGGTGATCAACGACCTGTTCGTCGACCGCTGGGCCAAGCCCTACTACGAGTACTGCGCAAAGAACGGGCTGGAATTCACGGGGCACTACTGGGAGCACAGCTGGCCCGAATGCGACCATGTTCCCGACAACATGGCCATGGCGGCCTGGCAGCAGCGGCCCGGCATCGACCTGCTGTTCAACCAGTACGCAGAGGGCGTGCACGCGCAGTTCGGCAACGTGCGATCGGTGATCGAACTGGCCAGCGTGGCCAACCAGACCGGGCGCCAGCGCACGCTCAGCGAGACCTACGGCGGCAGCAGCGCCGAAATGACCTTCCAGGACTACAAGCGCATCGGGGACTGGGAGGAGGCACTGGGCGTAAATACGATCAACGAACACCTTTCGGACGTGACCATGCGCGGCGCGCGCAAGCGCGACTATCCGCCGACCTTCTCCTACCACTCGCCGTGGATGAACGAGTACCACGTGCTGGTGGACTACTTCTCGCGCGTTTCCTACGCGCTGTCGCAGGGCCATCAGGTCAACCCGGTGCTGCTGCTCAGTCCGACCACGACGGCGTGGATGCATCAGTTTGGGGAAGGCAAGGCCCTTGAGGCGCTGGGGGACAGTTACCAGGCGCTGGTCGTGCGGCTCGCGAAGGAACAGCTTGAGTTCGACGTGGGCGACGAGCACATCATGCTGGAGCGCGGTTCCGTGGTGAAGAATTCCGCGGGCAAGGCAGCGCTTAAGGTGGGCGAGCGCGACTACTCCGTCCTGGTTGTTCCGGCCGGCATGGAAAACCTGAACCGCAAGACTTTTGAACTGCTTCAGAAATACCTGGCAGACGGGGGCGCGGTGCTGTCCTGCGCCGGGGCCGACCAGCCGTCGTGCATTGACGGTCGTGTGGATGACGCCTGCAAGGCGCTGCGCTCCCAGCCCGGCTGGCAGGGCGTAACCACGGAGGAGGTCGCGGCGAAAGCGACCGCGCTGTGCGCGCCCGCAATGCGCGTCGTGCTCGACCCGGCCAACAAGGGCATCGTGTACCATCACCGCCGCCAGATGAGCGACGGCGACCTCGTGTTCATCACCAACACCAGCAACGATGTCACCGCTTCGGGCACGGTCGTTACCGCCGCCAAGGGCGTGCGCGAGGTTAACCTCGACACGGGCGCGATTGCGGCGCGCACTGCTGAAACGCAGGCCGACGGAACCCTGGCGGTGAAATTTGCCCTGCCGGTCTGCGGCAGCATGATGCTGCTTTTGGACAAGGCCCCCGTCGCGGCGCCGTCGCTGCCCGCACCGGGCGAGCGCAAGCCCGTGCCCGTGACGAACCTCACGGCCAAGCGCATGGACGACAACAACCTGATCCTCGACTACGTGGACGTGACCGCGGGCGGCGAGACGAAGAACGGCGTCTTCTGGCGGAACGCGGCCGAGTTGACCTTTCAGAAGAACGGCCTGCGCGGGAACATCTGGGATCATGCGGTGCAGTTCGGCGATGAACTGCTCAAGACGCCCTTCGCGGCGGACAGCGGCTTTGAGGCCACCTACCACTTCGTCATCGAGGGCGCGGTGCCGCAGCGCCTGTTCGCCGTGATTGAACGCTCCGACCTGTACACGGTCACCTGCAACGGCGCGCCGGTCAGCGCGACGCCGGGCGAATGGTGGCTCGACCGCGCCTTCGGCAGGATCGACATCGCCAAGGTTGCCAAGGCGGGCGACAACACGCTCACCATCAAGGCGTCGCCGATGAACGTGTTCCAGGAACTGGAGGCGGCGCACATTGTCGGCGATTTCGGGCTCAAGGCGGCCGACAAGGGATTTGTGATCGTGTCCGCCGCGCCGCTCGCCCTCGGCGAATGGAACAAGCAGGGAATGCCGCTCTACGGCCACCGCGTGTCCTACACGGCCGAGATAAATGCGCCCAAGGGCGGACGATGCATCGTGTCACTGCCGTCGTGGAATGCCGTGGTGGCGCAGGTCCTGGTGAACGGCAAGGACGCGGGCGCCGTCTACCGCCAGCCGATGGAGTGCGACATCACCGCTCAGGTGAAACCCGGCAAGAACACGGTCGAGGTGGTCCTCTACGGCTCCCTGCGCAACACGCTCGGACCGCACCTGGGCAACAAGGATGTCGGCATCACGCATCCGGGCTCCTGGAACGGCGCCCCCGAAACACCGCAGCCGGCCGGCAGCGAGTACTTCTCCATAGGCTACGGTCTGCTCGCGCCGTTTGAGGTGTTTCATAGCGCGTCTTAACGTGCGTATTTTACGACTTCATCGCGGGTTCCCGACCGATGCTGGCCGCAATTCGCGTTGGAGAATTGAACACAGATGACAGCGGGGTTGGCACTTTTTTGGAGTGCGGCGGCAACGACGCCGCTTTGGCTGATATTTCGGGTAAGGCCAGCCAAAGCGGTGTCGCCGCTACGCTCTGCCACCGCACTCCAAGATTGAGAACGCGCCTTCCAGGCGCGTTTGAAGCGGCTGGAAGCCGCTTCTACTGTTGGCGTGCTGTCGTGCAGTGAAGTAGACGCGGCATCCTGCCGCGTTCCGGTTTGGTTTTGTGCGGTATCATACGAGGAGGAACGGACGATGTCGGAACGGAAACTGCGCGTGCTGGTGCACGGCGCCGGCTGGGTGTCGGGCGAGCACATCAAGGCGTTCAAGAACAATCCGCACGCGGAGGTCGTGGCCATTTCGAGCCGCAAGCTGGAAAGCTGCAAGGCCCGGGCCGAGGAGGCGGGGCTGGAGGGCGTCGCCTACTACACGGACTACGAGAAGGCACTGTGCCACGAGGGCGTGGACATCGTGTCGGTGTGCACGCCGCAGCAGCACCACGCGGAGAACGTGATCGCCGCGGCGCAGGCCGGCAAGCACATTGTCATAGAGAAGCCCATCGCGAACACGGTGGACGAGATGCGGGCGATGATGGCGGCGGTGCGCACGGCGGGCGTCAAGACGGTGGTGAGTTTCGTGCTCCGCTGGAACCCGCTCTTTGAAACGGTGAAGGCGCTGATCGCGGATGACGCCATCGGCGACGTCTATTACACCGAGGCCGACTACCAGCACGACATCGCGAGCTGGTGGAAGGGCTACGAGGACGGGCGCACCAAGGCGCTCGGCGTGAGCGCGATGATGGTGGCCGGATGCCATGCCATCGACGCGGCGCGCTGGTTCGCCACAAAGGATCCGAACGTGGCCGCCGTGCCCGTGGAAGTCTTCGGCTATTCGGGCGGCTATCGCAAGGGGTTGGAGGTCGAGTACGACTACTTCCAGAACACGTGGAAGAAGGCACCGCCGCTTGAATACGACGACCTCGAGGTGCTGCTGGTGAAATACAGCAACGGTGCGATGGGCAAGATCTCGGTGAACTACGGATGCATCATGCCCTACACCTTCCCGGTGGAGGTCTTCGGCACGCGCGGCACGATCAAAGACAACAAGGTCTGGTCGCACAAGTATCCGGGGCAGAAGAACTGGGCTGAGATACCCACCATCGCGCCGGAAAGCGCCGACGTTTCGCACCACCCCTTCCAGGGGCAGATGGACCACTTCGTGGAATGCATCCTCAACGACCGGGAGTCGCACTGCAATCTCGCGGACGCGATCCACACACACTCCATCGCGTTCGCCGCGCTGGAATGCTACGAGACGAAGCGCCCCGTGACGCTGCCGTTTCCGGGATTTGAGATTTGAAATCTGAGATTTGAGATGAACTGCGGAACAAACCGTTGAAGTCCTGGCTGAACATCGCCGCGGAGGGGACTGCCACCCATTTCCGCCCAAGGCTCTGGTTCGCCAGTACGGCACTCAACCGGAAATGGGTGGCTGTACCCGGCCCATACGCGGGGGCATGTGCAGCAAGTTTTGGAATGCGGTGTCGCCGCTACGCTCTGCCACCGCACTCCAGAAAAGGTGAACGCCGCGGGCGAAACATGAAAGGGCACTGAAATGGGCGAGACGCTGGCGATTGACGGGGGGAAGAAGACGCTGGACGGGCCGATGCCGCCCTGGCCGTGCTTTGACGAGGCGGCGATTGCTGCCGTGACGGACACGCTGCGCGGCGGAAAAGTGAACTACTGGACGGGCACACGCGGCATGGAGTTCGAGAAGCGCTTCGCCGAATGGCAGGGCTCGCGCTTCGCCATCAGCACCACCAACGGCACCAGCGCGCTGCACACGGCACTGGTCGGACTCGGCATCGGCCCGGGCGACGAGGTCATCGTGCCGAGTTACACGTTTATTGCAAGTTCGTTTTCGGTGGTGCAGGCGGGTGCGGTGCCGCGCTTTGCCGACGTCAACCGCGACGACCACTGCCTCAGCGTGGCGAGCGTGGAAAAACTGATCACGAAGCGGACCAAGGCGATTATGCCGGTGCACCTCTACGGCAATGTGGCGGACATGGACCCGCTGCTCGAACTGGCCAGGGCGCACGGCCTGCATGTGGTCGAAGACAACGCACAGGCCTTCGGCGGCGAGTACAAGGGCAAAAAGACCGGCAGTATCGGCACGGTCGGCGCGTGCAGTTTCTGCCAGAACAAGACCTTCACCACCGGCGGAGAGGGCGGCATGGTCACCACCGACGACGAGGAGGTGGCGTGGCGCTGCCGCAGTTTCCGCGACCACGGCTACGACGTGCGCGAACGGCTGCGCCTGCTGGAAATGGAGCAGAAGCTGCCCTACATCCACAACATGGTCGGCTGGAACTACCGCATGACCGAAATGCAGTCGGCCATCGGCCTCGCTGAACTGGACCGCATGGACAACTGGAACATGCCGCGGCGCCGCCGCAATGCCGGCATCCTGCTGGAGGAACTGGCGGGCATACCGCAGATTCTGCACCTGCCGGTGGAAACGCCGGAACGGCGCAACGGCTGGTTCGTGTTTCCCATCACGCTGGACATCGACCGCATGACCTGTGACATGAAGCAATTCCTCGCGGCGCTCGGCGCCGAGGGCGCGCCCTGCTGGAACGTGTTCTGGCCGCAGTGCCACACGGAGGCGGCCTACCAGAACCACAATTCCTTCGGCTTCTCCGGCTTCCCGTTCACTTCGAAGGAATACGCGGACCCGGCGTCGGTGGACTACACGAATGTGGACGTTCCGAACGCGCTGTGGCACCAGCCGCGCACTTTCATCACGTTCCTCTTCCCGACCTACGAGGAGGCGCACATGCGCGGAATCGCGGCGGGCATCAAGAAGGTGATCACGGCGTACGCGAAATAGCGGCGGGCGCGAAGCTTCTTTCTTGTTCTTGCTCTTAATCCTGCTCTTGCTCAGGTTTGGCAAGGAACATGAATTTCGAGCAAGATTAAGAGCAGGAGCAAGAGCAAGAAAGAAATGGCAGCGGAGGTCCGGTCATGAAAACGAGATGGGCAGTGATGGGTTCGGCGGGCATCGCGCGGCGCAGAACCATCCCCGAGGGTATCGCGCAGGCATCCAACGCCGAACTGGCGGCGGTCTTCGATGCACACCTTGAAGCGAACGCCGAAGTGGCGGCGCAATTCGGCGCCGTCGCCTGCGCGAGCGAGGCGGAACTGTTCGCCTCGGACGCGGACATCGTCTACATCGCCACGCCCGCGTGGCTGCACTGTGAACAGGCGCTGCGCGCCGCGGCGGCGGGCAAGCATGTCTTCTGCGAGAAGCCGCTGGGCATGACGGTGGCAGAGGGCGCACAAATGGTCAGGGCCTGCGCGGACGCAGGCGTCAAGCTGGGCATGGGCTTCATGATGCGCTTTCACGCGCAGCACCAGGCGGCGCTGCGGTTGGTCCACGAGGGGCATCTCGGCACGCCGGTGCTGGGCCGGGCGCAGTTGTCCTGCTGGTATCCGCCCATTCCGGGCGCGTGGCGCCAGGTGCCGGAACAGGGCGGCGGCGGCAGCCTGATGGACTTGGGCGGACACTGCATTGACCTGCTGGAAATGTTCTTCGGCCGGGCCCGAAGTGTCACGTGTCTCACGGGGAATCTTGTTCAGGACTACGCGAGCGAAGACACCGCCGTGGTGCTGCTGGAGTTTGCATCGGGCGCGAAGGGCATGGTGGACTGTTTGTTCAATGTGCCGGACGCGTCCTCGCGCAACCGGCTCGAACTGTACGGTTCCCTGGGCAGCATCCTTGCCGAAGGCACCATCGGCCAGGGCGAATTGGGCACCATGACAGCCCAGCTTGAGACTGCGGCAGGCAGCTATGCGGCACAACAGGAACGCGGCATCGACGGTGGTTTCACCATCGTTCCGGAACCGGTCAACATGTACCGCGCCGAGGTGGAGGCCTTTTCAAAGGCCGTGCTGGACGGCACCGATCCCCCCGTTGGCGGTGGGGACGGTTGCTGGAGCCAGAAGGTGCTGGCCGCCTGTTATGAAAGCGCACGGACCGGCACACGCGTCACGCTCGATGGGATTTGAGATACGGAGGAACAGGCCATGATCCCGAGTGCGGAACGGCAGGAGATTCTGAAGCACAAACCCGCCACCCTGTGGGAAGGTGAGCCGCGGCTTGGCAGCGCCTGCGGCGGGGAGGAGATCGAGGCGGCGGTCGCCGCGATGCGCGACTCGGAAGACGTGGGCCGCGGCTTCACGGGGCCGCAAATTCAGAACTTTGAGCAGGCCTTTGCCGCCTATATCGGCACCAAACACGCGATCGCCATGAACAGCGCCGGGCCGGGCCTGGACACGGCCATGCGCTGGCTCAACCTGCAGCCGGGGGACGAGATCATCGTCCCGGCGGTCAATTTTGTGGCCTCCCCGCTGGCCGTGGCCGGCGCGGGCGGACAGGTGATCTGGGGCGAGGTGGACCCAAGAACGCTGCAACTGGACCCAAACGATGTGGAACGGCGCATAACGCCGCGCACGCGCGCCATATTCCCCGTGCACATGAACGGTCTGGCCGCGCCCATGGACGATTTCCTCGAACTGGCGCGGCGCCATCCCCATCAGAAACACGGGCCGCTGGCGGTGATCGGCGACGCGGCCCGCGCCTGCGGCGGCGAATACAAGGGCGGGAAGCTGGGCAAACGCGGCCTGATGACGGTCTTCTCCTTCCATACCATGAAGCACATGGTGACGCTTGGCGAGGGCGGAATGGTGACCACCGACGACGATGAAGTCGCCCACTTTGTTCGCGCCTCGCGCTTCTACGGCTTCGATGACATGGAGTTGTGGGGTTCGTCGTATGTGATGAACAAGGTTCAGGCCGCCGTCGGGCTGGTGCAACTGGGCAAGCTGGACGGGTTCATTGCGGCACGGCGTCGGCTGGCGCAGACCCGCGCGGCCATGCTTGCCGACATATCCGAGCTGTCGCTGCCCTTCGAGCCCGCGGACTGCCTCCACACCTATTATCTGTACACCTGCCTGGTATGCAAAGAATGGGCCGGCGAAAAGCGCAACCGGCTTATGAAGATGATGGACGAGGTATACGGCGTGCGGCTGCTCGTGGCCAATCCCCCGGCCTACGCGGTGCACCACTTTCTGCGCCGGCACACCGCGGGCCAGTCGCTTCCGCTCTCCGAGGAACTGGGCGCGCGCCTCTTCTGCATCCCCACGCACCCGGCCATGTCGGACGAGGACAACGCGTACATTGCGGCCGCGCTCATTGAAAGTATTGAGGCATTGCGCTGACGACGCGCCTCCACCGGAGGAATGTTCATGGGTACTTCGAGATTTGGAGTGCGGCGGCAACGACGCCGTTCTGGCTTGCGGTTTATGAAATCATCATTCCCAGCGCAGCGACCAACCAAAGCGGTGTCGCTGCCGCCGCACTCCATAAAGATCTTTCTCGCGTGTGTCTTATGTGCAACGTTGGCGGCCTGGGCGCAGGAGACAAAGTTGGCCACAGCCGCGCTTCAAATCACCTTTCCGCGCGACGGCGACGTGCTCACCCGTCACGACGGCATTGAAAGCCTCGACGGACTCGCCATAACGGTGAAAGGCATCGGGCCCGCCGATGCGAAGATTGTCGTGAACGGCATTGAGGCGGAGCGCGCGGGCGAAGCCTTCTCGTGCGCCCTTCATGTCACGGCAAGCCACACGCGCATTGTCGCCGAAGCCGGAGACCTTCGCGCCGAGTCGGAGTTCTACTGGAACAAGAACAGCCTCAAGCGCTACCGCTTTTCCGTGGACGACAACATCCAGTTCCTGAAAGATCTGGGCCTTAATCCCAATTCATATCCGTCGCTGTTTGATCACTGGTATCTCGCCTTCTGGCGGGAAATGCACGAGAAATACGGCGCGAAGATTCACGTCAACATCTATTACCAAACTGACGGCTTCGATCTTTCACAAATGCCCGACACGTGGAAAGATGAATGGCGCGCGAACGCGTCCTGGCTCCACCTCAGTTTTCACGCACTTCAGGACAAACCTGACCGGCCCTACCGCAATGCCCGCTACGCGCAGATGGCCCACGACTTCGACCTGGTCTGCGGCCACATCCGCCGATTTGCGGGCAACGAAGTGTTGAGCAACACGACGACGGTGCACTGGGCTGAATGCCCGAAAGACGCCGCGCTGGCACTGCGCGACCGGGGAATCGAGAACTTGATTGGGCTCTTCGGCGTGCACAACGGTGCCTGTACCACGGGCTACTATTTCGTTCCGGAACAATGCGCCTTCATCGACAGCCGCCCCGCGTGGCATGACCGCGAGACGGGGCTGAACTTCATCCCCTGCGCCATGGTCGTGAACTCCTTCGCCGTGGAGCAAATCGTGCCCCGGCTGGAGGAACGCGCTGCCTCGCCGCACACGGGCGAGCTAATCGAACTGCTCATCCATGAACAGTACTTTCGCAAGGAACTCGACCTCTACCAGCCCAAGGTTATGGACAAGGTCCGCACGGCACTGCAATGGGTCACGGAACACGGCTACGAGCCGATATTCTGGAGTGACGGCTTTCTGGGCACTCCTTGAACGCAATTGAGGGAAACCGCCATGTCCTGCAAGAAAACCTGCTCGTCTCCGCTGTTGGTTTGCCTGGTTGCGGGGTTGGCCACGCCGCTCCTGTGCCAACTGGCGCCGGCCATCCGCGTACTGACCCACGAGTTCACCCAACTGTTCGCCTATATCTCGTTCATCGTCATGGTCTTTGTCGCATGGCGGATCACCAAGAAGAACAGAGCGGCGCACCCAGAACAACCGGTGATGCTGATGTTGCAGGAGTCTTTCACCGCATCCCTTGCGGGGTTGCTCGTCTGCGGTTGGACCGCCTTCACCGTCATGGCAGCGCTCAACGCACTGGGCCCGCGGTGCCAGTTCGCGGGCGGCGCGTCGTTCTTCTGGATCACTTGGATCCCGACAGCCCTGCTGGGCCTGGTGCTCGGTTGTGTCGCGGGATGCCGCGGCTGGCGCTGGTGGACAACGCTTCTTCTGCTGGTCGCCATAGTTATTCTGTCCATCGCGCAGAACGTTGCCCAGGCCCTGCGCGGAATACGCGTTGCCGATTTCATCATCGGCGAGCCGGTGGCGCTGGACCAGCGCGCGGCCATTGATGCGTCCACGTTTCACATTCATCAACGGCTTTTCATCCTCCTGCTGACGGCGGCCCTGTGGCAGTGGGCGATGTGGCGCGCCCACCGGGAACAGTCCGGAAGTTCGGAGGAATACACGGCGGCCGCGGGCATCTCCCGCAACCGCACAATGCTTCTCTGGGTGCTGGTGGCCGCGGTCGTGGCCGTGGCGGGGAGCCATGTGGGCATCGGCTGGGGCCGGGGCGCCATGCTGTCCTACCTGTCCGCCGAGAAGAAGACCGAGCATTTCGAGATCTACTATCCGCCCTCCGGCGATGCGGCAAACAACATCGACCAGGTCGCCAGCCGTGCCGAGTGGTGCTGGGACAATCTGTGCCGGCGTTGGGACATTGCGCCGCAAAAGAAGGTGGCGCTGTACTGCTTCAACAATTACCGCGACCTGCAGGAGCACACCGGCGCGGGCGCACACGCCGTGGTGCGCTCCGTGTTTCTCAGTTCAGGCGAAGCCGTGGGCGACACCATGCTGCACGAACTGGTCCACGCCCTGCACATCGAACTGCAGCCGCGCTGGACCACCATCTTCAACCGCGGCATTGAGGAGGGGGTGGCCGAGGCCTTTTCCGCCTACTACGCCGACCTGCCCGAGGCCCACCAGCGCGAGGCGGGCGCGTTGAAGCACGGCCGCCTGCCGTCCGCCATGGAGTTCATGGACCCGCTCGGATTCTGGATGATCCGCGAGGGGAACGCCTACACGGCCGCGGGATCGTTCATCGGATTTCTCGTTCAGCAGTACGGCATGGACAAATTCCAGGCGTTCACCGAAAGCCTGGATTACGGAAAAGTGTACGGTTGCGGGCTGGCAGAACTGGACAAGGCGTGGCGCGACTTCCTCTCCAAGGTTTCCGTGGATCTGGACACCCAACTCAATGCGGCGGAATCCTACGACGCCTCGCTGTGGGGGGAGAGCTACCTGGACTGCCAGTGCCCCAAGCTCGGCGACACCGTTGAAAAAACTGAAACACGCGCGCGCAATCTCTGGTTTGCGCAGAACTACCGCGCCGCCCGCGGCGTTTACGAGGAACTGTTCAAGCGTGACGGTAAAACGCGCTGGGCCGGGCAGATGGCGCAATGCCTCGCCAGATTGGGCCGTGACGCGGAGGCCGCGGCGGTTTTGGAGCAGCAACTGGCGCGCAATGACCTGGACAACTTCGACCGGGTTCCCATGCTGAAGGCGCTTGTGACCTGCCTGATGTCGCTCAAGGAATGGGACAAACTGTACGCGCGGCTGGAGGAGCAAATCGCGCTGGAGAAAGACCCCGAGGCGCTGAAGGACCGCAACACACTCCGCGAGTGCCTGCTCGATCCGGCCCTGCGCGAGGCGGTGGCCGGGGCGATTCTAACGGAGGATCAAAATCAGCGCTGCATGAAAATCAGGGCGCTCGCGGAACGGTTCCCCGAGAATGCATCCCTGCGGCGGCTGTATCTGACGCGCGGCATCAGCGCCGACATGCCCCGGTTCGGCCGGGAGGTGAAACCCCGCATTGCCGAAATGCTGGACATGGTCCGGGCGGAGCCCCTCGCGCTGAAGGCGCTCACCCAGCCCCTTACGCAGGCCGCGGACAGGCTGGTCGACAACGGCGAATACGAACCGGCCCGCGAAATCTATGACGCCCTGTCAGCCCCGGGCGTCGAGCCCCTGCAGCGTGCCCGCGTCGAAAGGAAGAAGGACTACCTGGCCTTTGTAGTCGCGCACAAACCGTCCGTTGAACAGGGAAAATGAGATGAAACAGCCGATCATGCAGATCCGGTGCATCGTACTGGCAATGATCCTGGCCGTGGCGTGGGCCGCGGCGGAACAGGGCGGAACAGCCCCCCGCTGCATCCCGTACAAGCCCGACCCGCCCATCGCCGTGGACGGCGATCTGGGCGACTGGGCGACGGCACCCAACGCGTGGGAGTGCTCTTCGCGCGAATTTCAGCAGCAGGCCACCGTGCGCGTGGCGTGGCGCGATGAATGCCTGTTCATTGCCCTGCGCGCCAAACTCGATCCTGGCGCGCCCGACGAGGAATCGTTCCTGCTTATGTTTAAAGGGGCCGGGGGTGAAAGCCGCGTATTCGGTTTTGAAGTGGAGAAAAACAACCCCCTAGTGGTCTGCCTGCGGCCGGAAACCGGCCTCGCCGCAGGCGTGAACGCGGCGTACAAGTACTTGGATCCCGGCTGGGTCGTGGAGGCGGCGATACCCTGGACGCTGCTGGGTCTGGATACGCCGAAAGCGGGTGAACGGTTTGACCTAGACATCCGGCTGTCGATGAGCTTGCCGGAAGCAGATCGGCCCATGGAGGGCGCCAGCGCCGTGCTGACCGGCGCCGACGGCAAGGCGCCCGCCGCGCCGCCCGTAGCCACTGTGTTTTCCGAACTGCGGCTGGAACCGGGCAAGGAACAAACCTTCACTTTTGATGTTCCGCGCTGTCCCGAAGGGCAAATTGCCGTGCTATCGCTTTTGTCACGGCTCGAATTCAAACAGGTGGCGGGCTATGCGGGGTCGCTGCGGCTCACGCTGAACGGCAAACCCGTCGACGGCAGCCGCATGATCAACAAGCCGCCGCGCATCAAGGCGCGCAGCGGTGACTTGTATTCCATGGTGGGCGGCGATGTCTTCTCCTCCTACTACAGCCCCGACTTCACCAGCCCCGACACGCATCCTTACTATGGCCCGGCGGAGAAGATTGAGGTGTGCCGCCTGGAGGTGAACATCTCCGACCTGCTGGCGGAGGGACGCAACACGCTGGTGGTTGCGCATGTTGCGCCGACACTGCCGAACGCGCTGGTTGCGGCCGACGGCGCACTGCGCTTCATGCCGCCACCGCCACCGCCCAAACCCAAGGCCGGCCCGCCGACCGGCCCGCTGCCGCGCATCGCGCCGCAGCCCGCGCTCAAGACGGTGCAAAACGCGAAAACGCTGCCGGAAGGCGTGATCGAGGTGGACACCGGCAGCGGTGTGTACCGCGTGGGTACCCGCTTCTCCACGCCGCAGCCTGCATGGGTGACGGGCGACAATTCATGGTTTAAACTGGAACGGAGCCTCGAAACGAACGATGACTGCGTCATCGTTCACGACACGTTCACCAACCTGACCCAGGACAAATTGCCGCTAATGCGGCGCAGTGAAATCAAACTCGGCGGTGATTTGGCCGGACTGTGGCTTGGCGGGTTGGACCGGCCCGGCAAAGAAGGGACCAGCACCAATCCCTCCAATCCCACGACCTACGCCGCGACGGCGTCGGGCGGCGTCGGGTTGATGGCATTCGACGATGTGTCGCGCATCCATGTCAGCAACTACGCCAAGGACGGCACCGTCGGCCTTGCCGACAACGAACTGGTGCTCGCGCCCGGCACGACCCACCAGGCGGTGTGGCTGATCGTGCCCACCACAAGACCGGACTACTGGGAATTCCTGAACGTTGTTCGGCGCGCCTATGGCGCGAACTTCAAGATTGACGGTGCCTTCACCTTTCTGCGCGCCGACCCCATGACGGACAAGTGGAGCGACGGGGAGATCACAAACTTTCTCCGGTTCAAGGACGCAAAATACGCCGCCGCTTCCATCAACTATCCCATGTACAAGGGACGCTACACGCACGGCACGGCGTTCCAGCAGATTCCGCTGGATGCGTACAAGGCCTCCTTCGCGCGGTGGAAGAAACTGGTGCCCGACGTTCAGACCATGGTCTATTTCCACTGCTTCATCGACGTGACCGACGAGGGTCCGGAGACCTTTGCCGATGCGCGGCTCATCGGCTCGGACGGCACCCACGCCAACTACGGCATGCCTCATGACCGCATCTACGTTCCCACGGAAACGAACAGCTACGGCAAAGCCATAGCGAAGAACGTGGACCTGATTCTCGACGATATCAAGGCTGACGGAGTCTACTGGGACGAGCACGAGTACAGTCGCTTCCCCTACCACTACGCCGAGCCTTGGGACGGCTACTCGGGTGACATCGACCCCACAAAAATGACGCTGACCCGGCTTAAGTCCTCCGTGACGCTCCTGTCAGAACCGTGGCGTGTGGCGCTGGCGAAGAAGATACTGGCCCGGGGACCGCTTATCGGCAACGGCCCGCCCTTCACCCGCGCCATGGCCGCGCTCAAGTTTCCGTGTTTCGTCGAAACGGGCAGCATCACCAACTGCGTGCAGGCCCACCTGTGGTCACCCATCGCACTGGGCGATCATCTGAGCGAGCGGTCTGAAGCCGACGCCTACCGCGTGATGCTTGGTGCACTCGATTTCGGCTGCGTCTACCACTGGTACAACGACCTGACCGTTATTCCGACCCACCCGCAGTTGACCCGGTATATGTACCCCATCACCCCCCTGGAACTGCACGCCGGATACATCATTGGCGAAGAGCGGATCATTACGAAACAGAGCGGACTCTACGGCTGGGGCGACGCATCGGAGCATGAGGTCCATGTGTTCGATGACACCGGCCGCGAGGTGGAGAACTTCACGGCCCCGCTGATAACCGAAGACGGCAAGACCTGGACCGAACTGCGCATCGCCGAAGACTGGTCCGCCGCGATCGTGCGTAAGTGACCGCAAGGGGACTGGCACCTGTTTTGGCCGATTGCCGTGACGTTGCCAACAAAGACTCTTCCCGGAAACAGATGCCTATACCCGAGAAGTCCTGGCGTCACGGCCGTCAGAACACAAAGCGTTTCGCCGCCAGTGTTGTGCCGCACTCGAAGGGGCGGTCCCCGTTGACGGTGTTGTTCTCCTCGATAATGTAGGAGGGCCTGGGGCGGATGGGCATGTCCGGCACCGACGGCAGCGCATAGTTCACTTCCGCAACCTTCATGGTAATCGGCGCATCGGCCGGTTGTGCGGCCAGTTCGATGGTGACCGGTGCCTGGGCGAGGCAGGTGTAGTCCAGGTCCCATTGCGTGGGCGTGAAAGACAGTTTCTTTCCGTTGACGGCCACATCACGAAACTGTCCGGACAGTTCCGCGCGCAGGCGAGCGCGGCTGGCTTCGGGACCGGGACGATAGCGCAGCGTAAGGCGGCGCTCCGCGCCCTCTTTCACGTCGGCAACGACCTCCACGACCGGCGGCGCCATGGACACCGCCGGCGCCGGGGCGATCATGAAGGTGTCGTTGAAGAGGAATTCGGGAAGCTTCTTTCTCGGAGGCGTCTTCGGAAAGAACTGCGCGGTCCACCGGTCGGGTTCGGCGTCGGTGCTGACCCACAGCGCCTGGCCGGTGTCATGGTTGAAAGCATAGGACAGGCAGTCCATGCGCGGTCCGTCTGCGGAGCGGCCTTCGCGCAACACGTCCGTGGCCACCAGCACCAGCCCGGCCGTGATGATTATCCGGGCGAGGTGGCGCGTCCTTTCACCAAGCGCCTCCTCCAGGGAGGGGCACAGCAGTCCCGTCAACAGCACGCAGAACACCGCGCCCACGGGCAGTCCGGCCATGGGCATGCCCTGGTGAATGACAAACAGCGTCTGCGGAATGATGAGCACGCCCGGCACCGCGGCCAGAGTCAGGATGACAAGCCGCCGCATGCCCCGGCGCGGCGTGAACGGCTGCAGCGACACGGCAACAATGCCCGTCAAGGCCGAGACCAGCGGCCATTCGACCAGGCAGGCGCTGTGCGGGAAGTAGCCCCACAGCACCACGGCGACAACGGCCCCCATCCCGCAGCAGCCCAACACCATCTCCAGCGGGTTCTTTTCGTGGCGCATGCGCCACGCCAGCAGCAGGGACAGTCCCGTAATCGCCAGATACCCGCCGAGCGTGTAGCCCGTCATGCTGTAAAGCATGTAGAACCACTGGTGCAGGAACGCCAGCGTGACCAGCCCGCCCATGAGCAACAGGCAGAGCAGCGTGATGCCGAACCATGCCAGCAGCGCGCGAACCAATCCCGTCTTGGTCATGCTCCCGTGGCGCAATCCGGACCATGCGGCGATCGCGGACAGCGCCGCAATCACGCCGAGCAGCCAGGTCTGCCAGCGCTGCGGATGGCGCAGGGCGATGTCGCCGAACAGGGTGACCGCGACCGCCTCGGGTGCTTTGGGAATCGCAGTGAGATCGACTCCGCCAAAATGCCGCGCAAGGGAAAGCGCATAGGAACCGTGGTGCTGCAGGCTGCCGGGGTCGAGGTTGTCCGTGCAGTCATTGCGCGTGTGATACCGGGCGATGCCGTCCAGAAAGGCCATGTTCATGCCGGGGATTTCCGACTTCAGCACGGCGAAATCGCTTTTGAACGGCGTCTGGAGGTAAATGTCGTAGATGAGCGGGTTGAGCCGGGGATGGGGAACCGACCGAATAACTTCCGGCAGCAGCCAGCCGTTCTCTTCGCTTGTTTCAAACAGACAGCTCGGGCCGCAGGTCCCGCGCGCCTCAATGTTGAGCATCAGCCCGATGCCGGCGCAGCGTCCCTGGTCACGGAACAGGTAGGCGCCAAGCAACCCCCGCTCCTCCGCGTCGTCGAAGAGGAACACCACGTCGTTGCGCAGCCGCGGCCCCGCCTGCAGCGCCCGGCAGGTCTCAAGCATGGTGGCCACGCCGGAAAGGTCGTCCGCCGCCCCCGGACCAAAAGGCACCGAGTCATAGTGGGCGCAGAGCATGAACGCCTTGGTGGGGT
>CAIJOU010000809.1 GCA_903822375.1 Candidatus Hydrogenedentota bacterium | reverse complement strand
GGGGGCGATTGCCGCCATCACGAATGTGGTTCCCCTGGATGCACTGCTGACCGCGGTGCTGGCGCGGGCGCCCCGCGGCACCGAAGAGGTCAACCGCATTGCCGTTGAAACCGGCTACCAGGGAGGGTTGGCGCTGAAGCAGAAGAAGGGCCAGCCCGCAGCGGTATAAGAATCCGCGGCGGCGGAGGGAGATTATGGGGTGCAGGCGGGTGTCGCGTCAGGCGTCAGTGCCTGCTGTTCACGAACCAGGTCTTCGTAGCTGGTACCGTCGTAAACCGCAAGCATCGCTTCCAGACCGCGGGTCCACATGGGCAGGAACGCGCAGCTGTCCTTCATCGGACAGGTGGCCTTGAGTCCCCGCTCCAGACAGTCCACCGGCGCAACCGTCATCTCCATGATGCGGAGCACCTGCCCGACGGTTATCTCCCCGGGCGAACGCGCCAGCCAGTATCCGCCCTCTCTCCCGCGTGCTGAGTCGAGAATGCCGCCGCTCTTGAGCTGAATCAGGATGTTTTCCAGGAAACGGGCGGGCAATGTCTGGGCTTCCGCAATGGCACCGATGGTGACCGGGCCGCTGTCATATCTTCTCGCCAGTTCAAACACGGCCCGGAGGGCGTATACGGTCTTTTTGGAAAGATGCATGGCGCTAATCTCCGTAATTTCTACCGATTTTATAATAGAGTAGCGCGGGCGTTTTGTCAATGACGACAGAGGCTCTCTGGGGGGAAGATATGGGACCTATGAGACTTATGGGAGGGGAAGATGCGGAAATCCCTGGATGCGTACCCGCGCGCTCAATTCACAGCATCAGTCCTTCCTCCTCGTTGCAGATGCAGCTCACACTATCGCCGGCATGGGGAAGCAGCGCGTCGAGCTGCCGCAACAGGGCGGTCTTGTCGCCGGGAAGGCGGCCACCCAGGGCGATGAGATTGGAGACATGGTTCATGCGGAAGAGGGTGTCGCGCAGTTCGAGTCCGGCGAGCATGGCGCGCGCCTCATGCAGAATGGCACGGTCGGTCAGCGGCGTGAAGGTGCCCTGGCGCATCCAGGTCATCAGCAATGTGTGGGGCACGATCATGGCGGTAAGGAAGGACAGGTACTTGGGCTGCATGGCATTCACGACCTCGATGGTGCCCCGAATGTGGTCTTCCGTCAGGGCGCTCCCCCCGGCACCCAGCAGAACAATGGCGGAGAGGGCGATGTCGGCGTCACGCGCCACGCGGGCCATTTCGATCATGTCCTCGGGCGATGCGCCTTTGCGGATGAGTTCGAGCACAGCGGCACTGCCGCTTTCCAGACCGAGGTAGGCGAGTGAAAAGCGGAGACTGCGCAGGTGGCGAAGTTCCTCGGCAGAACAGCGCAGCAGGTCGCGGGCGTTGGTGTAGGCGGCGATGCGATCGAGACGGGGAAAACGCGCGTTGATATGCCCGCACAGCGCGGCGAAGGTCTCCACCCCGGCGCTCAGCGCGTCTCCGTCGCAGATGAACACACGGTGGGCTTGGGGATACAACCGCGCGGCAGCATCCACATCCTCCCAAACCTCGTCCAGCGGACGGACGCGATAGCGTTTCTCGGTGTACATGGCGCAGAAAGCGCAGCGGTTGTGGCTGCACCCGACGGTAAGCTGGATAAGAACGCTGTCCGCCTCGCTGGGCGGGCGGTATATGCGGCCCTCGAATCTCATTCGGTCTTCTCCTTGCGCGGCGCTGTCCGCTGAATGCTTTGAGGATAGGGCGGAGAGCGGCCTTGGAGCAAGCAGAAAGGACGAAGGGCGAAGGATGAAGGATGAAGGGTGAAGC
>CAIJOU010000808.1 GCA_903822375.1 Candidatus Hydrogenedentota bacterium | reverse complement strand
GTTCGCGAGATTCTGGACAAACGCCATGCCCGTCCGAGGTTGCAAAGCCAGGATGTCGGCAGGGACTTTTTTGCGGCGTGGTCGGCCATCGTAAGCGCGGATGACAATGCGCCGCGCACAGTGCCCGGTGACTGTTTCCGCTCGCAGGAGCGTGCGGTGCAGGATATCGTGGCCGTCAAGGGCAAGGGCAAGGGCTCCTCCGGGACCGGGACCGGGACGCTAATACCACTGGGTTACCGGGAGTTGGTGAAAGAACCTCGCTTCCTCAACCTGCGGTTTCTGCTGCACGACAAGGGCCTGGGCGATTTGATGCGCATCCCCTATCCCCAGGCCGAATCGCTGGTTGTTCACATGGCCCGGCCGGTGGGCCCCGACAGTCTCATCCGCGAACTGGAGGCCGGGATGGTGCGCGTGCCCGTCGGGAAGTTCATGATGGGCAGCGAAGAGGGTGAGACCCAGAAACCGGTCCATGAAGTGACGTTGGACGCATTTGAAATCGGGGCGACGCTGGTGACGCAGGCGCAGTATGAGGCCGTCATGGGAAAGAATCCGTCCTACTTCAAGGACCCCGACAGCCCGGTGGAATCGGTGTCCTGGGAGGATGCCATGGCGTTCTGCAAGAAACTGGAACAAAGGACGGGGCAGAGCTTTACGCTGCCGACCAAGGCGCAATGGGAGTACGCCTGCCGCGCCGGGAGCACCACGCGGTACTGTTTTGGAGACAACGACGATGGCCTGGAAGAATATGCGTGGTACGACAAGAACTCGGAAGGCCGCACGCATCCGGTCGGAATGAAGAAGCCCAACGCATGGGGGCTGTACGACATGCACGGAAGTTTGTGGGAGTGGTGTCTCGACGAGTGGCATGAGAGCTATAATGAGGCACCGACGGACGGGTCGGCATGGCAGGATTCGGCGAATTCGTTCCGGGTGCTTCGCGGCGGCGGCTGGCGTTACAGCAGTTACAACTGTCGGTCGGACTCCCGTGCCTACAATGACCCGGCCTGCGAGGACAACCGCATCGGGCTTCGCGTTGTGCGGAATCTTTAGTCCTAGGCTCCGTACCCCTATTGCCCTCCGCACGGTTTCCTTTACACTTTCTGATGGCGCTGAAGGCAGGCAGACGAGGTGTCTGCGGCACGTACCGCCACCGTCCCGGCGGCCTTGTGCTTCGGCTCTTGAAACGCCCTGTTCGCTCTACCGTTTCGTCCTCTCCGCCTTCGCCTTCCCCAAATCGTTATTCATCAGCCGCACATCCTCGCAGTTCCCCGTCTCCGTGACAAACGTCTCCACGGCCGCCGCCGAACAACCCGTGATGAGCGCATCCTTGGTGTCCTTCAGCAGCACCTGTGTCGGCGCATCCGCTTCCGCCTGCGCGTGCAGGCCTTCCAGGCGCAACCCGCTCACATCGTCGCAGACGACCGCCGGACGCTGTTCCGGCGTGTCGTAGCTCAGTTCGAGTCCCTGCACGCGCAGGCCCCGCACGTGCCGGAAATAGAAGCCGTAGGCGGGCAGTGTTCCGAACATCCTGCTCTCGGGATAATCGCCCTCCAGCTCCGGAATATCAGCGAGGTCCCTCGTGCTTCCGCCACCGGCAAAGCGAATGTGAATGTTGGACAGCGTCACCCCCTCCATGCAGTGCCCCGGAATCCCCGCAATCGCGCAGCCCGTCCCGCTGGCGCCCGTGGCCACCACGTTGCTGATGGACACGTCGCGGAACGTGCCCACGGCCGGTGCCGGATCGCTGGGCTTGGGCGCCTTGCCCCGGTTGCCCAGGCGCATGAACAGGGGCGCCGTCGTGCCCTCGATGACCAGGTTGGAGATGGACACCCGTTCCAAGGTGCCCCCGTCGACCAGTTCCAACGCGACCCCGCCGAGGCCCTCAATGCGCCCGGCATGGTCCTTTGCCGCAACGGCGGTGGACCGCTGGATCACGCAGTTGCTGATGGCGATATCCTTGAAGCCGCCCGCCGATTCGGTGCCCATCTTGATGGCGTTGCAGTGGGAGCGCAGGATGCAGTTGGTGACGACCACATGCTCCGTCGCCCTCGCGCCGGTGCTTTTCAGCGTCAGCGCGTCGTCGTCCGAATCACCCACGCAGTCGGAGACCACCACGTTGCGGCAGCCGTCAATGTCCACCATGTCATTGTTCTGGCTGACGTGGTTGTGCACGTTGATGCCGCGCAGCGTCAGAAAATCACAGTCCAGATAATGCTGCATCCACATCGGCGAATTGCGCAGCGAGACATTCTCCACCAGCACCGTCCGGCAACTGACCAGGCGGATCAGATAGGGACGGTCGAGGTAACGCTCGCGGATGGGATAGCGGCCTTCCTGCGCCATCGGGAGCCTTACCTCTTCCGTTTCCGCCGGCTCGGATTTTCTGTCGCGGAACGCCGCGCCCTGGCCGTCGAGCGTGCCTGTTCCGGTGATGCCCACATCCTCCAAACCCTCACCCCAGATGAGCGCACGAACGGTGTACTCGTCGCTGCGCGACGGGTACTTGCAGTAGTTCACCGGATAGTCGGCCAGATTCGTGCTGCCCAGCACCGTGGCCCCCTGCTCCACGCGCAGGTGCACATGGTTCCTGAGATGGATGGTGCCCGTCAGAAACGCCCCCGGGGGAAAGGAGACCACGCCGCCCCCGTCCGCAGTGCACGCGTCGATGGCCGCTTGAATGGAAGTCGTGTTGAGCTTTTGTCCGTCCCCCGCCGCGCCGTACTGCGTCACGTCATACACGCCGCCCGCCGGCGCGGCCATCCCGCGAAAGCAGAGTAGGAAAGCCAGCGCCATGCCGACACGCAACGTGGTCAGCTTCCCACTGTGACTATGCTCGTTCATAGCGTTTCCTTTCGATACCATGCGCGGTCTTGCTTGGATTCAGTCGCGGGCGAGCCCAATAGACTGTATCACCGGCGCAGGGACACATCAACCGCACCATGGACAGACGAGAGCGAACTTGCGCACAAACTCCTTCTCTCTCTGTTCCCCTCTATGTGTTCTTTGCGATCTTTGCGGTAAATGTTCCCTTCATTCAAACCACATAGAGCGCAAAGATCACAAAGAAGAATTCAGTGCAGTCCCCGGCTTCAATGCACAGAACCTGAGCGTCCAGATCACGTCCGAAGGCGAATGGCCGCACGGTCGTGTCCGTGTTGTTGTGTCCTACCCTTTTCGCACCGTTGTCAACTGGGGCTTCATCCCCAATTCGAT
>CAIJOU010000807.1 GCA_903822375.1 Candidatus Hydrogenedentota bacterium | reverse complement strand
GGGTGTAGTCCATCGGTCCGGCAAACATGCGGATATATGGAATGGACGTGGTGTACTTGGGGTCGCTGATGGTGGACCATTTGGACTGTTCCAACCCGGCCACGCCCTCGCGGGTGATCAGGTTGGGCCAGGTGCGGCGCAGGCCGGTCGGCTTGTAGGCGCCGTGAAAATCGAGCAGCAGGTGATGGTCCGCGGTGGCCTTGGCCATGCGCTCGTAGAACTCCACGATGACCTGGTCGTCGCGGTCCATGAAATCGACCTTCACGCCGGCGATGCCCATCTTCTCGAGCCAGGGCAGCACCTCGTCGCGCTGGCGGTCAAGCGTGCACCACACGCACCAGAGGATTATTTTCACGTTCTTTTCACCGCCGTACCGGATCAACTCCTCCAGATTCACTTCGGGTTTGAGCTTGGTCAGGTCCTGGGTGTCCGACCAGCCTTCGTCGAGGATGATGTATTCCAGCTTGTTCTTTGCGGCGAAATCGATGTAGTACTTGTAGGTCTCCGTGTTGATGCCGGCGCGGAAGGGAACGCCATAGAGGTTGTTGGCGTTCCACCAGTCCCAGGCCACTTTGCCGGGCTTGATCCAGGAGCTGTCTGCCAGCGCGCAGGGCGTGCCGAGACGGTAGACCACGTCATTCTCAATGAGTTCGGCGTCTTTGCGGGAAATGCCGACCACGCGCCACGGAAAGGCGCGGTTGCCGGTGGTTTTGGCAATGAAGGGCTCCGTCTCTTTCACTTTGATGTGGCGGTCGCCGTCGGGCGCCTCCGCCTTGGGATAAGGGGCAAACAGGCCGCAGAGCCGTTGCGATTCTTTTTCGTCGCGCAGGAGGAACATGCCGGGGTAGGCGTTCAGGTCAGCTTCGGTGATGACCAGTTTGAGGTTGTTGTCTGCGGCCACCAGCAGCGGCATGAACGCGAGCACACCCGGTTTCCATTCGGACGCTTTCTCTACCTTGTAGGGAGACTCAAAGGACACCCCCACCGTCTTTGCGGTCGTGTGGTGGAGCGTGTAGTCACCGGCGAGATTGAAGGCGGCCGTTTCGTTCTCAACGATCATCTCGCCGTCGCGCGTGGTGACCAGGCGGTAGGCGACGGCGTCGTCATAGGCGCGCACAAGCAGCGAGAAGTTGTCCTCGAAATTGAGGCGCAGTTCATTGCACTTGTTGGCAATGACAGCGCGCTTTTCGGCGACGGGAGGGGTGATGCTTTCATTTATGGCGCTTGTCTTGGCGTTTTTCAGCTTTGCCCTTTCGCCCAGCGTCTCGCCCTTGTAAAGCTTCAGCGCAATGGGGGAGGGGTTGACCACGGTGACACCGTCAACCGTGAGTGACCATGCCAGCTTCTTGCCGGTATCAATGGTTACCTTGATGCGGCCGTCGGGGGAGGCCACGGATTCATCGGCCATGGCGACGGCGGCAAAGAAAGCGGCCACAATGGTTCCGATCATCAAGGCGCGGAGCAGGACATTACCAGACATGAAAAAGCCCTCCTGTATAAGTGTTGGCTCATATCAGCATACGCAAAGCCCGGACTGATGGCAAGATCAGCCCGGGCTCGGGAAGAAGACCTAATTATGATGGGACCTACTTGTTCTGGTCCGGTTGGCCGCCCTGGCCGCCCTGCGGACCGCGTCCACCGCGGTCGCCACCACCGCCGCGTCCGCCGCGGCCCTGGTAGGCGGGCATTTCTTCGGGCACGCCGGGAGTCTTGTACCAGAGAATGCGCGGCTTCATCGTGCCGAAGCCCTCCACGCGTCCGCCGCGAAGTTTGCCGATGGCCACGCCCTTCTCGTCGACAATCTCCGCCTGGAAACGGTAGAAGTCGTCGTGGCCGTCCTTGCCCCGCTCGGTGGTCACGGTCTTGATGTAACCGCCTTTTTGCACCACTTCGTCGATATTGTTCAGCGTTGTGAGCAACTGCTTGTCCTCTTCCGAGGGCCCGCAGTGGTCGGGGCCGAACATGGCGAACATGACCAGTCCGGTGAAGGCGATTCCGGTGAGCGAGAAGACAATCTTTAAGATCTTGCTTCGATCTGCTGCCATGGTATGCCCCTTTATGAGCGCTTTCTGTCAAGCAGGGTGCCCAGGAACAGGGCCATGCCCTTGTTTACGGGCGCCTGCGGACTGGGGTACTTGAGGAATTCAACGTGCCCGTCCATGTAGAGCACGTTCGAGCCGCCCGGAACGTGGTTGAAGTATTTCACGTTCTTTGAAATGGTGTCGAACATGACCCAGATTTCGCTCTGTGCGCGGGAACTGCCGGCGGGGTTGTTGATGTCGGTGATGAGGAAGCGCTCAATGCCCTCGCGCAGCCTGTAAATCGTGCTGCCGCCGCCGTTGCCCATGGCCACGTTGTTATAGGGCTGCACCGTTTTGTCGTCGTCGGCCACCCTGAAACTGGCGGACAGAATCTGGTCTTCACTGGTGATGCTGCCGCGTGCGTTGATCACCGCGCCCACGGTGGCGGTGAAGAGGCTGATGAACTGGTAGGGACCGCTTCCCGTGGGGTCATCCAGGATGAGGTTGCTTGGCAGTCCCGGCATGATGGAGAAGATGGTCGTCAAGTCGATGTTGGGCTGGCCCTCGTCGCACTTGTCCAGCAGCCAGCCCATGTAGGCGTAGCTCAGGTCGATCACCTCCGGGTCTTCCATGAGTTTGTACTTGCCCGTGGTCTTGTCCTTCAGGTTTTCAATCTTGCTGTCCGGGTCTGACGGGCAGAGGATGATGGCCGGGTCGGTGAGGTATTCCGGATAGATCGTGTGCACCATGGGGCCGATGGCGATATCCGCGTTGTGGGTGGAATGGGCCTCGAACTCCATGGGCGGGTATTTGCCGCCGCCCGCCTCGCCCGAATACATTTTAAAAACCAGCCCGAACTGTTTGAGATTGTTTTGGCAGCTTGCGCGGCGGGCTGATTCGCGGGCTCGCGCCAGTGCCGGAAGCAGGATTGAGGCGAGTATGCCGATGATCGCTATAACCACCAGCAGTTCAATCAGGGTAAAACCGAGGTGTTTCTTGGACATTTTGCTTGGCTCCAAAGTTGCCCACCGTGCGGCCTGGTGAAACCGGGCCCGCCGCACTTTGCGCAGTTTAGACCAGATTGGTTGTACCAAGGTTTCAGGTTTGGAAGAGGCATCCTGCCCCGTTTCCTCACGGTCCCCGGCGTTCCGTTGGATTCCGAAGGATCCCTGCGGGTAGAATATTGGTGAACAGCGCGTTGCGCTGTTCATCCCTGCGGAGGGTTAGCCTAATGGTAAGGCACCGGTCTTGAAAACCGGCGACTTCGGTCTTGCGAGTTCGAGTCCCGCACCCTCCGCCATCTTTTTTCCTTTGTTTGCAACGGTGATTTGGTCGTGGGGGCCAGGTCACCGGACTTTGCCGGGTTTCTCCGGGGCGTCTCCGGTCCATCCACCCTGGCCTCCCGTCGGCTCGTTTTGCCTTATCCTGCATTGCT
>CAIJOU010000806.1 GCA_903822375.1 Candidatus Hydrogenedentota bacterium | reverse complement strand
GTACCGTGCTACAATGCCGGTCCCGGAGTGGTCTCCGTGATCGAACGCATCTTGACGTTCATGCCAAACGTTATCGTTGTGGATGACGGCAGCACGGACGGTGCTGCCGGACTGCTGAGGGGCATGCCCATACGCCTGATTCAGTTCGGGCACAACATGGGGAAAGGCGCGGCGATTCTCGCCGGATTCAAGGCTGCCCTGGAGACCCCCGAAGTTGACTGCGTGGCCATTCTCGATGCGGACGGCCAACATGACCCCAATGAGATAATGCGTCTTTACGGGATGTTTCAAGCGTGCCAAGCGGACCTTGTGATCGGGGCACGGGAATTCGGTCAGCATCACGTCCCGTGGTTAAGCTGGCTTGGAAACACGCTGACCTCGGCCGTGACGCGCCTGCTGCTTGGAAGGAAAATCCCCGATACCCAATCCGGCTTTCGACTGCATTCCCGTCGCTTCTTGGAAGTTGTCGTGCAGGATGTTGCGGGCGGCCGGTATGAGACAGAAATGGAAATCCTTGTCAAGGCCGTCCTTGGCGGCTATGAAGTCGTGTCTGTGCCTATCCGCACCATATACGAAAGAGGAAATCCCTCATCACACTTCCGGCGCATGCGCGATTCGTGGCGCGTATGGCGGGCTTTGTTCATAACCGCACTGTCATGCGGGAGACAAAGTGCTTTGGGTGATCTTGCGCGGAAACGGCTCCATGGTTCTGTAACCGAGCAGGGAGAGCGTGAATGAAGAGGCATGTGCTTTGGGGAGCGGGCGTCGCATTGGCCGAAATGCCAGCGGCATGGGCGGAATGAGCATGCAGGACCCCCACTCATCCCGGTTAATGGCCCGAAACGAACGGATTTGCGCCCTGACTATTCTGGGTGCGGGGTTGACGCTCCGCATTCTCTACGTGTTCGTCATGCAGTTCAATTCCGATGAGCCCCAGCACGCACATGTGGCCTGGGGGTGGGCGCACGGTTTGATGCAGTATCGGGACGTGTTCGACAACCACACGCCTTTGTTTCACATGGCGATGGCCCCACTGGCATGGATGATCGGAGACCGCTTTGACCTCCTGCTATGGATGCGGCTTGCCATGGTGCCGCTGTACATTGCGATGGTGTATTTGACATATCTTCTTGCAAAGACCCATCTCACACGCCGGCGCGCAATTTGGGCGGCCGTTTTGACGGCTTTCTTTACGCCATTCCTCGAACAGTCGGTGGAGTTCCGGACGGACAATGCATGGGCCCTGTTGTTCCTGGCCGCCGTTGCAATTGCGGTGTGTGCGCCGCTCACGCTTTGGCGTTCATTTCTGGTGGGGATTGTGCTGGGCACAGCGTTGGGCGTTTCGATGAAGACCACGCTGTTGATGGCGTGTCTCGGCGGGGCTGCCGTGGCCATGGCGTTCCTGTCATCCAACGAATCCGCACGTTGGCTTTCGTCGCGGCGCGCCTGGTTCAACCTCATACCCATGTTGATGGGTTTGCTGCTTGTGCCGTTGGCCATAATCGGCTGGTTCTACGGACAAGGGGCATTGGACGACTTCTACCAAGGGGTGATCGGGCACAACATGTTGCCCGGTCTCAACGGCGGGTTGCCGGCATGGCGAAAGTGGTTCTATCTGCCGGCGTTGTGCGCCTTTCTTTTCGCTGTTCGGAAATGGGCGCGCGATTCGCATCCCGTCTACCAGTTGCTTCTTCTAACAACCGGGTTTTGTATGCTTACGGTTCTGTTAATGTGGCCGCTGATTACGAGGCAGGATTTCACTCCAATATGGCCCCTGTTTATCATTCTGTTGATGCCGTGGATCGACGGGCGTTTGGCGGGGTCTGTCGAGTCGCGCTTGAAGGAACGATGGCCTGATTTCGCGGTTTATGCGGCGGTCGTATTGGTTGGCGCGTCGGAAATAGCGTTTGGCGGCTGTCGCGTTCTCCAATCTGCGGGCCACCATCGGGTACAGACCAGGCTGGCATGTTGGAAGGCCACGCTGGACCTCACCGGACCGGGCGATACTGTAATGGATCCCAAAGGTGAGTTGTTGTTTAGGAAACGAGCCGTGTATTGGGTATTCGAAACCGTGACATGCGAGCGGATGCGCAGGAATCTGCTCCCCAACACGATCGACGACGCTTTGCGCGCGAATCGGGTCTGTGTCGTTTATCCGAGGCTCTCGCGCTATCCCCAGTCGTCGCAGGACTTCATTCAGGACAATTATCTCTCAGTTGGCCCCATACTCGTTGCGGGAAAATGGCTCGCTTGCACTGAGGGCAGGGCTGTATTCGATGTTTCGATACCGGCCGATTATGTGATCTTCGGAACAGGACAGGCAGCACGCGGCCTTCTTGATGGCCGTCCCTATCAGGGTGAAGTATTCCTTACACCGGGGCACCACGAATATGTGTGTGCCGAAGGGGAGAAAGCCCCCGCACTCGTTTGGGCAAAGGCGGTGGCGGCCGGATACGCCCCCAAGAAACTCGAACCGAATGAAAGACAAGGTGAAATTTAGTGGCGCTGGTCGCGCACGGTGCCGCCAATAATGAATAAGCAGAACACCACTGCGGCAAGCAGGGCGGGCGCGCCAATCTGGCGCAGGGTGTATCGGAAAATCATCTTCACAGGATGGACTCCTTCGAGGATGGGTCGATTATGGTCCACCCCGCCTCATCGAAGAAGCCGAAGGAACGTTCCACTTTCACAAACAACTGGTCCACCGAACCCCAGTCCGTGTTTTCAAACACGATGACTGCCTGGCGCGCATCACCGTCAGAGCGGACATAGCCCGCCTGGTTTGAAGTGTAAGCATCAACAATTTCAACGGACTCCGTACGGGGAAGACAAGGCAGGTTGATAGTCGTCCGTACGCGGGTCCGGCCCTGATGATTTCCGGCAATACACAGTGTTAAGGGGCAGTACGTCCGGGGAAAGGAGGCTGTTGCCAGCCGGAGATGCAAAACGCCGCCACGCCAGTGGCAGTGGCTCAACGGGTGATACGGATGAACCGGCTCCGAAATGCCGGGGACGGCTGCGAAGCGCTCATCCCTGTCCGCATAAGCGAACAGCCTCCGCGGCCGAAGCAGTATCTGCGTCTTGTGACAGGAAATGGCGGCGCGTTTCCTACCCCGCTCTTCCGGCGACATGGGCAGGCAAATGTCACTGCAAGAGGGAAGCGGCCGTCTTCTGGCGTGAACAAGGTACTCCATCCACAGCATGTCGCTTCCCGTGTTTAGCCCTGCCATCGCCTGCCGGACAAAGACCGCAGCCGCGTTGTGGTCGGGATGAATATCCGCGAGACCGGGAGCAACGAGCAGCGTGGGCCGCCATGAGGCAAGGACCACAGCGAGACGCTCAGCAGGGGCGTTATCGCCCTGCATGAGAAGGCTTGTGATTCCTTGGTCTGGGTAATCCAGAAAATCCACCATTTCGGGCGGCACCCCAAAGCTTTCCAGGGCCGCGAGCGCCTCAGTCTGACGCCGGTGTCCCCAGCGCGCCCGGTCTTCCGCACCAATGCGCCACCGCCGCTCCATTGCCCGCTGGGGCCATGGGTTGTTGTCGCCGTTGGTGAGGTAAATGACACGGACGGACGCGCCCACGTTCACGGCGGCACTGAGTAGTCCGCCAGTGGCCAGCGATTCATCATCAGGATGGGGTG
>CAIJOU010000805.1 GCA_903822375.1 Candidatus Hydrogenedentota bacterium | reverse complement strand
ATGTGTCCCCTCCGCTGGGCCTGCTCTATCTTGCGGCCCAGGCCCGGCAGGCGCTGGGCGCGGAAGTGCGCATCGTGGACCAGCGTGGAAATGACTTCACGCAGGACGAGGTGGTCCGGCAGATACTGGATTTCAATCCCGATGTGGTGGGCATGCGATGCCTCGCGCCGGACAGATCCTATCTGAATGTGCTCGTTCAGGCCCTGCGCGCGTCGCTGCCCATGGCGCTGCTGGTCGCGGGTGGTCCGCATCCTTCCTCGAATCCCACCGGAGTAATGCGGCAAATGCCGTTGGATGCGGTCGTGAGCGGTGAGGGCGAAATCTCCTTTGAGATGATTCTGCGGGCATGGCGCGAAGGGGGTGGTTTTGGGCATATTCCCGGCCTTGTCTGGCGTGACAGCAGCGGTGAGATTGTTGAGAATACCGGGTGGCCTCCCATTGTTGAGAATCTCGACATGCTGCCGATGCCGGCCTACGACCTGCTCAACCCCAAAGTGTACTGGAACGCAAAGAACATGTCCGTTGTGCAGCGCCGGAAATACCTGTCGTTGTTCACCAGCCGCGGGTGCCCCTACCGCTGCAATTACTGCCACAGTATCTTCGGCAAGAAATTCCGAGCCCATTCCCCGGAGCGCATTGTCGAGGAAATTACACAGTTGAACAGGCGCTATGGCGTACTCGATTTTGACATTCTCGACGACTGCTTTAACTTCAACAGGCAGCGTGTGCTCGATTTCTCCGAACAGGTGCGGAAGACGGGACTGCCCACAAAGTTCGCCTTTCCCAATGCGGTCCGAACCGACCTTCTCACGCAGGAGGTGGTGGATGCGCTCGCTGATGCAGGCACCTATGTCTCCTCGTTCGCGTTGGAAAGCGGCTCGCCGCGCATTCAGAAGATGATTGGCAAGCACCTAAACATTGACAAGTATCTCGCCGGCGTGGAAATGGCCGCGAAGCGGGGCATCTTCTGCGTCGGATTCTCCATGCTGGGTTTCCCCGATGAAAGCGCGGAGGAAATGCGCATGACCATCGACACAGCCTGCCGGTCCATGCTGCACGTGATGCTCTTCTTTTCGGTCATTCCTTTTCAGGGAACTGAACTTTACCGCCAAGTTCAGGAGAAAAACCCGTCGCAACTGACGTCGGTCACATACGAGGACACTGACTATCTGTTTGCTTTGGGGTCAAACCTGTCGCCGGTTAGCGACAAGGAGAAGCTGGAAATCCTCCGCGAGGCAAACAGGCGGTTCTACCTCAGTCCCCGGCGCGCTTTCCGGGTGCTTCGCGATTATCCGGCCAAATGGCAACTCTTGCGTTTCCCGCCCAAACGGGTGCTGGAACTGGTCAGCAAGAAGCAGATGCGCTGACCGCGCGCCGCAGGCGTCTCGGCGCCGGGAACTTGTTCCCGTGCCGACGCGTCAATTATTCGGCTCAAAGTCCACGTCAAAAATCAGGCCCGGGATTTTGAGGTATTCGACCCGCACCTTCTGGTTGCGGCCGATGACTCTGAGCAGTCGTATTCCGCTGAACTCCTCGCCTTCCCGCGCCTGAACCTTTTCCACTGCGCCGGTCGTGCGGTTGACCAGTTCCAGGAACACGTACAGGCTGCCCTTTTCGCGATCCTCGAAAAAGCCGCGCACCCGGACCGTGGGCTGTTCCATCATGGTCTTTGCCTTCTCACCGAGCCGCGACACGGTCACGCTTTCCATTTGGAGAATGTCAAAGGCGTCCACGCAGGCGAGCGCCAGCCGCCATCTTTCCTGAGAGCTGGCCTGTTTGCCCATGTCGGCGATCTTGTAGCCCACCTCGTGCAGGGCCTCACGGCCAAAGGGCAGGTTGCCGTACTTGCCAACGGCGTCGCGCAGCTGCACCATGACCGAAGTTCGGGCCACCTCGGACAGACTGCCCCCACCCGGCGGCAGTGCAAGCACGGCTGCAAAGGGCGCAATCGCGGGCATGACCAAAGTCAGCACGTCCTGCTTGGTCTGCGGCCCGATGGGCGCCGTCGGTGTGGGGGGTGGGGGCGGTGCCGGGTTGCACCCCGACCCAATGACCACTATCAGCACGCAACCCAGCGCCAAGATCAGTCTCTTGCCCATATACTTCCTCCTTCTTTGCCGCGCATGCGGCGCGTGGTGCATGCCCTCACAACTGGGCGAAACAGACCCCCGCGCCACTGTCCGCCTCCCTCCAATGATACCATAAGCGGATGCAGCCGGGGTCTATTCCGTCACCGCGCGGAGCGCCTCCGCAGGATTGAGGTCGGGACCAATCTGGCCCAGTGCACCCGACTGCGCCGTGGCCGCGGCCCGGCCAAACGCCTCATAGAACGCATTCTTTTGCGCTGCCTCAGAGAAACTGTGCGCAGCCCACGGGCTAAGATAACCCATTCCCGCCCGCGCCTGCAGGAGGGTGTGCGCATGGAGCAGCCAGGCGCCCGCCATGAACACCCCGTGCAGCGGAGCCATCTCGGGCGCGGCAAAGTCGTCCACAAAACGCTGTCCGTGCGCGTTCATCTCGGTGCCCACAAATATGGGCAGTGACCGCGCCTTGGCCTTTTCGACGAAGTCGTACAGTTTCGCCACTTTCACCCGCCGGGTCTCGGGGTCCTTGATGTTCCAGTTCCGGTCGGGAATGATGTTCACCGCCGCAACGCCGCCCGCCTGCATTACATCAATCAGTTCGTCCATGCACTGTTCGCCGGAGGAGGTGCCGTCGAGCAGGGCAAATACGGGGATGGCGCCGTTGGCCAGCGCAAAGCGGTTCACCTGGTCCGCCGTCGGAAAATCCTCGCCCTTCGCCTCGGCATAGCCCACACCGCCCTTCTTCATCGTCTTGGCGCGGATTACCCCCTGGAACGCCGGAGCGTCGTCCAGGCTCTTCTTCACCGCATCGGCGTCCGTGCCGAGTTTCGCCGCCCAATAGGCCGCACGCCGCTCGCGGTCCGGATGAACCTCCTCCGCCTTGGCATAGTAGGCCGCGCAAACATGGCGCTCAGTGGCGTTGCCCGCGGGGGTGAGCGGGAGCACGTCCGCCGTATAGTCCAACGCGATCTCGTCGAGCAGCGTGTTCACGCGCTCCACGATGCGCTCATTGCGGGCGCGCGCCTGGTCGCGCAGGCTCGCCGCAACCGCCGCTTCGGCCACGGTGCCGGATATGAAGCCCATGCCCATGTGATAGCTGATGCCGGGCTCGCCGGGCGAATTAATCTCGCGGTCCGCGAATTCGGGCACAAACACCCGTGTCTCCAACCCCGCCCCGCAGGGTATGCAGGCCAGCCTGCACGCCTCCTGGAACTCGGCCACGCCGTCCAGCACGTCGAAATCCACCAAACCCATGGCCATAAGACCCTGTTTGAGCCCGCGCCACACCAGGCCGGTCGGCGAATAGCCGTAGCCGTTGTACGAGAAGAACGAGTGGCAGTGCATGTTGAACGACTCTCCGCGGGGCGGCAGTTTTACCTCGCCCGTCTTCGCCCGCTCCAGCAGCGTGACCAGGGCATACCGGCGCTTGTCCGGGTTGAAGTCGTCCAGCAGTGATTCCAGTTGTTCAAGGGTCTCAGCCATGACAATTACCTCCTTCAGAAGAAAACCTGTTCATCCTACTGAATAGACCCCCGCCGGGGCAATTCCTTTACGGTTTGCGCCCGTCCCCGCTTCACGGGTATCGTTTCACCCATGGAATCATCCAAACCAGAAGGACCGTCCCTGCGGGTGCTGCTGCTCGCCGAAAGCCCCTATTTCGGCGGTATTACTTCCCACCTCGTGACACTGGCGGAAGGGCTCGGACAGCAGGAAGGCATTGTGCCGGTGCTGGCCTGTCTTTCCGGACGGCGTCCGGATCGGACGCTGTTTGAACGCGCTGCGGCGCACCGGGTCGAAATCATCGAGGTGCCCGTGCATGGCCGGTTCGACACCGGGGTTATGGACAGGCTTCGCCTCTTGGCCGAAAGGCGGCGCATCGACCTGGTGCACACGCACAATTACCGGGCAACGCTGCTGGCGGCCGCCGCGCTGCGGCGCTTGCCATTGGTGGTCACCTGCCATGGTCTGGTGGATTCATCCGTGCCTTTTTCGGTTCGGGCGTGGCAGGCGTTGGAACTGCGCTGCATGCGCCGGGCACGCGCTGTGATTGCCTGCTCGGAACAGGTCCGCAGGGACCTGCTGGCGCGGGGCCTGCCTGGGGGCAAAGTTCATGTGGTGCACAACGGCGTGGCCGGGCCGGATGCGTCGGCGCCCGTCTTCGACAAGCTGGCGCTCCGGGAATCGCTGGGTATTCAAGGCGACAAGCCGGTGGTGCTGTTTGTGGGCCGCATGGTGGAAGGCAAAGGGCTCGACCTGCTGTTGCAAGCCTGCGCGCAGCGGCGGGGATGGCGCTGCGTGGCTGTTGGCGATGGCCCCATGCGCGGGGCGATGGAGGCGTTGGCACGGCAACAGGACCTTGAAGTCCTCTTCGCCGGCACACAGACAAATATGACCCCCTGGTATCTGGCCGCCGACGTGGTCGCGCTCCCGTCGCGCTCAGAGGCCTTCCCCATGGTTCTGCTGGAAGCCGCTGCCCACGGCTGTCCGGTCATCGCAACCGACGTGGGCGGGGTGGCCGAGATTGTGGAACACGGCAAGACGGGACTGCTCCTCCCCTGTTCGACAAACCCGGACTCCGTCTCGGACCTTGTGGATGCGCTTGATCTGCTGCAAGACCCGCAGGCAAGGGCTGATATGGGTAGAAACGCCCGCGCACGGTGGGAGGCAGAGTTCACCCCGGGGCGCATGGCTGCAACAGTCGCTGAAATCTACCGCGCCGCTGTTCCTGAGTTCCTGAGTTCCTGATAAGAGAATCCAAGAACATCAATCTGGAAAGCTGGAAATCAGGAAGGGGGGCGGCGGTGCCGTTCCGAATAGAACAGGCAAGCCCAGATGCGGTAACGGAAGAAAAGCCCCTCCATCCGCAGGGCGGCCCAGTAGAGGTCCAACGGATAGGCGCGCAGCGCCCACAGCGGCGCGGCAAGCATCTTGGCCACCGCGCGCATCGCAAGCCCTGGAACCGACCTGCCCAGCATACGGTAGGCCTGCGCGCCGTCGATGGCCGTGGCGTGCACGCGCCGTTCCACCCCAGCCCAGTCGGTGCTGAACCGGTGCGGCACGGACACGGACGGATCAAACACAATCGACGCGCCCCGGCGGCGAAGCCGGTGGCAGAACTCGAAGTCCTCGGCCGCTGCGAGCAGCACTTCGGTGAAGCCGCCTGCGGCAAGGTACAGGTCGCGGGGCATGAGAAAGAACGCCGGACCGATGTAGTCGCGGCGCAGGACGCTTCCGGTAACGAGCAGATTGCGGTAGTGCAGGTAACGTTCAGGGGGCAGTTCGAGCGATTCGGGCTGGAGCGCATAGGCAATCACGTCAGCATGGTGCCTCTCGCGCGCCGCAATCAACCGCTGCAGCCAGTCCGGGGTGGGAAAGGTGTCGTCGTCGGCAATAACAATGAACCTGCCGCGCGCCATCGCCGCGCCGGTGTTGCGGGCAGGACCAGGACCACGGTTTTCGGTACAGGTATAGCGAAAGACACCGGGATACTGCTCGGCGTGATGCGCCAGGACCTCGGGCGTCTCATCGGACGAACCGTCGTCCACGCAGATCACCTCGAAGTCGACGCCCTGCTGGCGAAGCACCGCGGCGAGATGCTCTTTGAGCATTGCACCACGGTTGTGGGTCGCCACCACAACGCTGACATGTGGTTCTGTGTCCGCCATGGGTTCTCCGTTAAGTTGCGAATGACGCCAGATGATAGAATAGCCGGGCGCGCCGCGCAAGGAGAAATGTCTTGGAGCTTTCGCCGCAGGAGACAGCCCCGCTGGTTTCAGTCATTGTCGCCGTGTGCGCCGATGACCGGCCCGAGCTGTTTCGCGACGCCCTGCAGAGCGTGTTTGCGCAAACACTTCGGAACCTGGAGTGCGTCGTCGCCGCGGACGGACCGCTCACGCCGGCTTTGGAGGCGGTCATCGCCGAATGCACGGGGATGAGTTCCAAGGTGCGGCGTGTCGACCTGCCCGTGCGGTCCGGGCCGGCCGCCGCGCGTAACCGTGCCATCGCGCAGGCGCGGGGCACATACGCGGCCATTCTCGACGCCGACGACGTGGCAATGCCGGAAAGGCTGCAACGTCAGCTCGACATGTTCAAAGACTCTGGGGCGGACATCTTGGGGTCGCGTTGTCACACCTACGGCACGGACGGAAGCCCGGTCGGCCGGCGCAGGGTGCCCTTGGGAGAGTTCAACGTACGCCGGACCATGTGGCGGCGTAATCCGCTGGTACACTCGTCTGTTATGACCAAGACCGCAACGCTGCGCGACCATCCCTACCCGGAGGGCCTGCGCTACGGCGAGGATTACCGGCTCTGGGTGACCTTGGCGCGACAGGATTATCGGATCGACAACCATCCGGATGAACTGGTCCGGTACTTTGTCAACCACGTGCCCAAGCCCCACGGCGGGCGCTGGGGACGCTTCACCAGCGACACCGTCACCCGCCTGTGCGCACTGCGGCTGCTGCCGTTACCGCTTGCGGTGCTGTGCGTCCCGGCGGCGGTGCTGGTCGCGGGTATGAGGTTGCTGCCTGACTTCGTATGGCGGTTGCTTCGAAGAATGAAGTGAGAGAGAGCCAAGGACTCAAACGACAAAAAGGACTCAAGGGACAAAGTAAATTCTCCATCCCGTCTTTCGACCTTCTTTTGTCCTTTGCCCTTCGTCCTTTATCCTTCTGCCCTGACCCCGCCTCACCCGCCGTACTTCACCTCCACCGTAATTGTCCCCGACATGCCGCCGATGTCCACATCGCCACGCTCCGCGTCGGCGATGCGCCCCGCATCACCGTTTACCGTGGCGGAGCGGAGCGGCTCTTTGTTGGGGGTACGGAACCGCACCAGCATCTGCTGCGGCGCATGCGCCTGCCCGAAGTTCACCACGGCCTTGGCCGTGCCTGCCTTGGGGTCAGACGTGTAGGTCACGCCCGCTTTGCCGAATT
>CAIJOU010000804.1 GCA_903822375.1 Candidatus Hydrogenedentota bacterium | reverse complement strand
GGCACGATGCGCATCAGGATGGCACCGATCGGGAAGAGCCCGACGAAGGCCAGGGCGGCCAGGATGCCGTGGATCAGGCGGTAGCGGGATGCCGTGCTGAAGTCGATGCCGATGCCAGTGCCAAAGCGGTCGCCGAACCCGTCAATAACACGTCGAACCCGGCCGCGTCCGGGGCTTCCACAGACAATCCCACGGCCCAAAATGCACAGCCGGGCGCCGCCGGCGCGGTCAAGCCCGATGACGGCAATCCTCCGCTGTTCAAAGTGCCCGGCACAGAAAAACCGGTCGGGGGAACGGCTAAGCCCGCCGTAAAGGCCGCAGGCGACAAGAATGCCGTTGAAGAAAAACCCGCACCCGAGCCGCCCGGTCCGCGAAGCAATCCGGAACCCATCACAACCGATGCAAACGCCTCGCTGGCAACGCACATCCGGGCGTTGATCCGGGGCTCTTCCGAAGGCACTGATCCCCTTTCCAAAGGCGGAGTGACCACGGTCGGCCAGCCTGCCGCCAAGACGGCCTCGGACGACGCCGCCAAGATGGCCGCCCCGCCCGTTGTGCTTCCGGCTGCGCCGGTGGAGGCCCCCTCCCCCGTTGCACAATCCGCGGCCCCGCCGACCGCACCGATACCAGCGGCCGCGATTCCGCCGGTCAAGAAGTTCCAAGGCGATCCGCTCAACCAGATCGTCAACATCGACTTCCGTGAAATGGAGCTTACCAATGTGGTGGCCCTGCTTGCGCAAAAGGCGGACATTAACGTGATTGCGGGCACCACGCTGCGCGGGACGGTGACTGCAAATCTTCGCAATGTGACGCTGCGGCAGGCCATGGAAACCGCGCTCCGCATGAACAACCTGGGCATGGTCGAAGAAGAGGGCATCTACCGCGTGGTGCCCTATGAGGAATCCGTCGCCGCCAACACAAGCACCGCGATGATCAAGCTTGAGACGGCAAAGGGCGAGGAAGTCAAGGAAGTATTAAAGGAACTCACGCAGACCTGGCCGGACAGGACCAACATCAGTGTCACTGTCAACAAAGGCGCGAATGTTCTAATCCTGTCCGCCCCAAAGGCGCGCATCGACGAGATTACCACTCTTGTCAAACAGTTGGATGTCAGCAAGCCGGTGCTGCCGACCGTAACAGAAGCCATAGCGCTCAACTATGCCGAGCCGGATGACATCGTCAAGTCGCTTCAGAAAACGCTTACCCCCGGGCTCGGCCAGATCACCGGCGACGTGCGGTCGCGGCACCTGATTGTCACGGACATGCCGATCGTGATCGAGCAGGTCAAGCAACTGGTGGAGACGCTTGACAAGCCGGTCAAGCAGGTCATGATCGAGACCATGATTGTCGATGTGACGCTGAATGATGCGGCCGACTCCGGAATTGACTGGCTTCTGAAGGCGGTCCGGCACCAGGATGCGCGCAACGCGGCCCTGGGCGGCCCATTCAACGGCAACCTGCAGGCGCTGGGCCTCGCCTCGGGAACCAGCGTTCTGCCCACCGCCGCGGGCCTGCTGAACTACAGCCTGCTCTCCAACAACATAAACTGGAAGGGTGTTGTCGAACTCGAAGTGCGCAACCAGAATGGACGGCTTCTGTCCAATCCCGTCGTGATGACCGTGGAGAACAAAGAGGCGGCCATCAGCATTTCGCAGGAAATCCCCTACACCGACCTGTCGCAAACGAGCAACGGCGGTTCGCAGACCAGCACCCGGTTCAAGGACATCGGCACCATATTCACCGTCACCCCGCAAGTCACCAACGACGACCATATCATCTGCAGGCTTGAGGGCAAGGAGAGTTTCGAAAACGGCGACTTCAAGGGCGTGCCCATTGAGGACAAACGCCAAATCCAGTCCACCATGCGCATGTCGACCGGCCAGACGATTTTCATCGGCGGACTGCGCAAGGGTTCGGGCACCACGTCGGCCCGGAAGATTCCCGTCCTGGGCGACATTCCGGTCGTCAACTTCCTCTTCCGCTCCAATCAGGAGACCCAGAAACTGCAGGACCTGCTGATCTTCATCACCTGCAATGTGGTCAAAGAGGATGTGCCGCTGACCGACAGGCAGAAGCAGATCATCCAAGACATCCAGCCCGGCAACAGCACGGATGCCTGGGGAGAAGCCGTGCAGGACATCGTGCATCCCAAGGACAACAACAGTCTCCGGTTCAAGTACCGCCGCGGCGAGTGACATTCCGAACATTTTGAATCACGCATTAGAACGGGGCGTCCCCGAGCCTGACAGGCCGGTGGACGCCCTGATCTTTCATGACGGGCCGTCCAGTGAACGCGGCACCCCAAAGCGGATACAATGCTGTGCGGCCATGGTGGCCGAAGAGGTTGAAGAGCATGGACGAAAGCAGCACCGAAAAGATTGGCCGGATCATCCGAAACGTCGAGCAGGTCGTCTTTGGCAAGCACGAGGTGGTGAAACTCTGCGTGGTCGGGCTTCTCGCCCGGGGGCACCTCCTCATTGAGGACGTGCCGGGCATCGGCAAGACCACCCTCGCGCAGAGCATCGCCAAATCGATAGACTGCTCCTTCACGCGCATCCAGTTCACCAGCGACATGCTGCCTTCGGACATCCTCGGTGTGTCCATACTCAACCCCCGCACGACCGAGTTTGAGTTTCGCCGGGGGCCGATTTTTGCCAGTGTGGTCCTGGCCGACGAGGTCAACCGCACGCCGCCCAAGACGCAGAGCGCGCTGCTGGAGGCCATGAGCGAGTACACGGTCTCGATCGACGGCATCTCGCATGAACTGCCCAGGCCTTTCATGGTCATCGCCACCCAGAACCCCATTGAGCACGAGGGCACGTACACGCTCCCGGAGTCCCAACTGGACCGATTTATGCTCCGGGTCGAAGTGGGCTATCCGCCTGAAGAGGATGAACTCCGGGTTATGCGCCGTCACGATCCCATGGACGCGCTCGCGGACCTTGAGCCCGCAATTTCGGCGTCCGATCTTGTCGCATTGCAGGGACTGGTCAGCCAGGTCCGGGTGGACGACAGCATCCAGCAGTACATCCTCCAAATCGTTCGGGCCACCCGCGCCCACGAACAGATACGCCTTGGCGCATCGCCCCGCGGCTGCCAGGGGCTGTACGAGGCGAGTCAGGCCAGGGCCATGGTGGACGGGCGCGACTTCGTGACGCCGGGCGACGTGAAGGCGCTTGCCGCGCCCGTGCTGGGCCACCGCATCCTCGTGCGCGCGCGCGGGGCCGACCTCTCCGCATCTGCCCGCGAACGTGAGCGCATCATATCGGAAATTGTCCAGAACATCCGGATTCCCGTGTGAATGTTGTCCTTCAAAGGCAACAGTTCACGGGGCGCTCTTGGATGGCCCGGCGTGGTCATGGCCATCATTGCGGTTCTGTTGCTGCTCTCGGCATGGAACACCGGAGAAAACCTGCTCTATATCGTGCTGGGCGGCGTGCTGAGCCTTCTCGTCCTCTCCGGCATTCTGGCCCAATTCAACCTTGCCGGGCTGTCTTTTGAGCGCGAAACACCGCATGCGGTCTTCCGCGGCGACACGTTTCTGGTGCACGCAACCATCCGCAACCACAAGCACTTCCTGCCGTCGGTGTCGGTGCGCATTGAGGACGGGGCGCATCCCGGTGAAACCGCGGCCTACGCGCTCAAGATACCCGCGCGCAGCGCGGTGCAGCTCGATGTGGAACACGAGGCCGCACGCCGGGGGGTGATGCTCCTGCCCGAATACACCG
>CAIJOU010000803.1 GCA_903822375.1 Candidatus Hydrogenedentota bacterium | reverse complement strand
GCTACGAAATGGGCGAAGGCATTCCGAAGGATGATGTACAGGCAATTACGTGGCTCCGAAAAGCAGCAGAACAAGGGCATGCCAAAGCACAATTCTCATTTGCAGAGTCCGATTTGTCCGGTCTTGATGAGACTGAACAAGCAGATTTGCTCCGAAAAGCAGCAGAACAAGGGCATGCCAAAGCACAATCTGAACTCGGATACTGCTATAAGCTTGGTTCGGGTGTACCCAAGGATTATGTACAGGCATATATGTGGCTGAATCTCTCTGCAACACAGTATCCAGAAGCGGCCAACGGGCGGGACAAACTAGCCAAAGAAATGACACTGGAGCAAATCGCGAAAGCCCAACGACTGTCATCAGAGTTTGTCCAGAAGCAGAAAAGCCCCTCGCAGACCGTCACTAGTCCCCTGTCTGCGCCTGTTTCGGTTGAGCCCGTTCGTCCTGATACCCCTGAAGAAGCCGCCGCTAAAGCCGAATATATCAAGAACTACGTGCCGGTAGAACACTTCACCGTTACCACGGTCTCAGAAGACCATTCACCGTGGGGGCAAGGGACTATTGTGAACAAGGGGGGGGAAACGCTTGCCGCCATTGTTGTGACTATCTTCCTGTTTGACGCAAATAATCAGGTGGTTAAGAAGATTGACCTCAGCAATGAGTCTCTTCTCCCCGGTTACAGTCGCCCCTTTACCGTAAAAATTGACGGTCCTCCTGTCTGGTCCGGACCTGCCGTCGCCCTAGTCACCGGAATCACGTATTGAGTATTCGTCCCCATGCGAAGTTCTTTCCCGCACCCACTGTGGGTTGTTCAAGTTATAAGACCATGGGAAAGGCTACTGTCAGGACGGTTTCAGACTTTACTCTTTAATCCCTACCAAATTAGTAGTTATTGGACCCTTTATCAGAAATTCGTAGCCAAAAAAATGGCGTAGTTAGCTCAGCTCGGACGGTGTTCGACCCCTTGGGAAGGACCCATGGTTTTCCCAGTCGTGCCCCTGTCGCACAAAAGAAAGCGGGCCAGAGCGCACACAACAGGTGAGCACCCTGACCCGCCGTCACCGCACCTCCTTGGCGCGGCGCGGATCAGCTACTCTCGGGGCAGATTTTCGCGTAAGGCGCTGAACCATCGCGGCGTGTGGATACCCTGCTCCATGAAGTCAATCACCCATCGCGAACCAGACTCCGCACCGAAGGCTTCGCGGTGCTCGGCGGAACACGCTTGAAGGTCTTGGTTTGCCTTGTCCATCACGACCCCGGCTTCGGCCAACAGCCCCTTCAGCTTCGCGGTGACCTTGTCGAGGTCTACCGACGCTCGGGTCTGAATTTCGGATGTTGCGTTGCTGTAGGCGCGGATCGCGGCGGGTTGATCCCGCTCCCGCGCCTCTTCGAGCGCCTCTTCGAGAATGTCCACAGCCCGAAGTCGGCCCTGAATGGTTTCATTTGAGGCGGAGATTTTGGCACGGTGCTTGACTGGATCGACGCCTGCCAGAATCTCGGCAGTCTCGCACTCCACAAGGTTGTCATGTTCTGCCTGGGCTTCGGCCAGCGCGGCCTTGGCATTGCGCAAGCGGTCGGCCAATTGCCGGACGGTTGCGACGGTGTCAACGGTCATTTCGTTCTTCATGTTCAATCTCCATTCTGCCCGGTGTGCGGGCGGTTGTGAATATGAGCAGCGGCGCCGTAGGCGTCGGCGGGTGGCAGTGAGGATGACTCTGTGTGTGCCGCTGGTAAACCGCGCTGGTCGCGCCACTCGCAAGCAGCACGAACGGCACGAGCACGGCGGCTGTAGGCCAAGCCTGGGCGGATGCCGCGGGCAATCTCACTTCTGCACGCGGCATCGGCCATTTCCAACTTGTCACGAAACTGACGCTCGATCACGTCCAACAAATCGCAATCGTCGCAAAGGTTCGGCGTGTTCATGGGTTACGCCTTCCGGGTGGGTTGTGCCGACCCGCTGGCCGCGGGTTCGACGCTCTGGACGGCGAATCCTGCGCAACGTGCGACGGTGGCCTGTTGAGCACGTCGAGCTTCGGCCTGGGCCCGCGGCATGCCGACGCGGAGGTCCGCAAGAAAGCCCTCGTTGATTCGGCGTTCAATGAGCTTTGCCACTTCGCTATGGCCTGAAAGCATGGCGATCTCCTTCTGCCGCGCCTGCGGCCGTTGTATTCAGTAGCCCGTATGCCGTAGCCCGTACGGACTCCTTCAAGGGGATAGGCCGTATGGAACGGCCCCCCTTTAGGGGTACGGGCTGTACGGCCTCTAAATAGCCCGTATATACGGCCCGTGTATGGCCTGTACGGGCTAGGCATAAATAGGGTCATCCTCTGGGTCGGTGTCGGTGTCTACAGGAACCAATACCCGGCGCTGCCCGGCCTGTTGGACGGCGACGGTTCCCCGGTCCTGCATGTCACGCAGAAATGATCCTAGGTCATTGCGCGATATGCTGCGGGTCAGTCGCGCCGCTACAGCGTCCCTGAACGCTTCGCCGCGCTCCTTGCCATCTTGGGTCGAGCAACACCCCCGCGCCTCCTGTAGGGTCACTGGGTGCGTTCTCAGGGCATCCAGCACGGCCCCGGCCAGTTCCGTATTCTTGGCGCGGTAGGATTGCGCCTCGTAGTCGTGGAAGTCGAAACCGCGAAGAACACCGGCAGTTTCCGGTTCGGCGGATTTCATCAGGTAGATCGGTCCGCTCAATGCGGAATAGTTGGACTTCACGACGGCCAGCACAACGGCGCGGAGCGCGTCATTTCCAAGAACACGGGCTTCACGGTCATCGGGCGGGCGCATACTCAAGACTTGGCGTGCGGCATCGGACCATGCCCCGGCCCCTCGGGGTGTTGCCCCGGTGGCGCGGTCCATTTTCGCGCAATGGACAGACAACAGCAAACCGGCGCCGGGCGGCATAGCGCCACGAAGCAAGCCCGTTACACGCTGCGCAACCTCGTTGCTGTTCTCTTCGGCCAGACCGCCCAGCAGTGCGGCCAGCGGGTCCATGATGACCAGCCGCGGCTTGAACTCGGCCAGTTCCGCGGACAACCGTTTCAGGTCCACTGAGGCGCACAGGGCGCCATCGGGAGCGGTTGCCACGGCATAGAATGAGGACGGGCAATAGATGCGCGTGTTTTCGGCCAGTCGGTGAAGGTCGGCCCGGTCATAGTCCAGCCGGAACGCTTTGACAACCCGCTTGAGGCGGCGCATCAGTTCCGGCGCGTCATCCTCAAGACTGAGCACGGCCACGCGGGAGGGCCCGGCGGTCGGCTGAAAACACGGCAGCAGGGCGCGGCCCGTCGCCGCGCTTGCGGCCAGTTCAAGGGCAAGGGTGCTTTTGCCGGTCCCCCCGGCTGCGGCCAGCAGGGTCACAACGTCCAGCGGCACCCGGTGCTGAAAAACAAATTCCCGCGGCGGCACCTCGAGGTCATACCAGTTGCCGGGCAGGGTTTCGAGCATCGGCCCGCTTTGGGGCGCGTCTTGGACCGGCCCCGCCGCGGGCACGTCGAGGTCGAGGTCATAGTCGGCAAGCGCGGCCTCTACAGCCGCCTCTGTGGGTTCCAAGCCGTCATTGTCAGCCGGTGACTTGACGCGGGCTATGGCGTCCTTTACGGCGCTATTTTCGGGCTTGTAGTGTGGTATACTCTGCATGTTGATCCTCTTGGCCGTGACTGTCTGCCAGACACAAAGTCGCGGCCTTTTTGTTGGTCAGGCGGTTTTCAATTCGGGGATGCGTTTCCCGGCCCATGCGCGGGCCTGCAAGCGTTCAAGGGCGCGAAGCTGCTCGCAATACGCAACGAAATTGCAGATGGATTCAACGGCATGTGCGGCTTGAAAACTTGGGGAGTCCATGCACTCGCAAAGGAATGAACCCAAGCCGATTGCGCACGCGTCCACACCGCGGGAAAGCGCAACCTCCGCCACTTCCGCGGCGGTGCAGACCTTGTGGGTGCGGATAATTTCCATCACGAGTTCAGCCATTCCGCCGACGTCGGACAAATCGGCCGGCAATCCATCCAGCGCCCCCCGGGCGGGCGCGTGGATGGTCGATACCCCGTCGAGCACGGCGCCGATCAAGCGGCAGGCTTCCCGCTCCGCGTGTTCGCCACGGCGAGCGAGTATTCCATAGTCGGTCATCGGGCACACCGGCAGGGGTGCGAGTCCGCGCTATCCTGCCCGCCAAGCGCCTCGAAGAATTCGCGGAGCATGCTTTCCGATACGAGCATGCGACGGCCAGCGGCGGCATGGCGCAGGCGCACAACTTCGCCGGACTGAGTTTTCATCCCTTGTCTGATCCAGCGCCACAAAGTCACGTCCGCCACCTTGCCACCCGGCACGCGTTCGGCGGCTTGTTTCAACGTCAGTAGGTCATCCATTTTGAATTCTCCTTTACCGGTTGCGTGGGGCTTTGTTGCCCTACACTACACGCGGCAAAGGTCATTTCCCCGCTAACGCAAAATTGAAAAACCAATAAAAAAAGCCCCTTTTGCAAGGGGCGGGGAGATCAAGGGAGGTAATATTGTCGTTAAGTGGGAAGCCGTCTAGTAGTCATCCGGCCTGTTATAGTCGTCATTCTCGGGCGCATCCGGTTGCACATAAAGCCCTTTTGGACGGCGCATGGTGTCACTATAGCCGCCAACGGTGCCCGCATAGACCGCATCCTTGTCCTCTTCACGAAACCGTTCCTCTCGGGTACTGACACAATCGCGCATTGTTGCCCCCACCTTGCGTCTTGTGGTGAACTCGGATTCATCCTTGAAAGCCCCAGTCTTGAACAGCGCGACTATGGCCCCGTTCTTGGAGTCTAGGGCGTACCCCTCTACCTCTGGAAACTTAGCGGCCAACTTCTCATTCATTTCGTGAACCCGCTTTGACAGGGTGTTAGGTTTGAGTTTACTCGACAGGTCAAGTCTTCCTTTGAAGACAACGGCAGCAAAGTATTTTCGCAAGTCCGGAGCGCTGCCCATATCGATTACACCCCAGTCACAGGTTTTCTTAGGCATCCCCTTTATCCGAAACACGACCATGCATGAATCGGGATCGCCGGTGAACCCCTCAAGTTCAACGTGGACGCTTGACCAGTCCGCCTTTGGCGCGGGTGCTGGCGGCGCTTCGCATTCAGTAAACCATGACTCATTCAGGGCTTCTATCAGGTCCGGCTCGGTCCAGTCCACAGGCAACGGTCCTGCGTTCTTCATCAAGCGGCCTGGATAAGCACTCCGTGCCACCACCCGGGCATTACCCGTTAAGCCCAAAACATCAAGGTGAGCGCGGGTCATGCGTGCAATAATCTTCTCCTGTTCGGGCGTCACGGGAAGTTCAACAGATGAACGGGGGCCTATCTTTGCCGTGAATGTCAGGCCGCCGTGCCTCTCATACTGCATGACGCGCTTGGCCCACGTCGTCAACGGCCAGCCTTTAAGAATGCCGTAGCGCAACACCCCGAGGGTGTCGTATTTAACACTGACCCGCCGATACTCTTTCACCTCACCGTCCGGCCCAAGGAAATCCCAAACGGTCTCTTGGGTCTCAATGGTAAGTCCCCGATGATCGCCCTCGAACCACATCTTGAGTATTGCCGCAGTCTTCTTATCCATAAGTATCCTTTGCTATGCAATGTAGTGTTATGATAAGTAGACTAGCAAAGGAACACGTCAAAAGCAAACACAATCGAAAGTGTGTACCGTACACAAAAACCTGTGTACCGGAGTGTACTTCCATGTAAGGACATGTTACAATATCCCATAAAAAGGGGTTATTTGAAGCGTGAAGCAACCGTCCGGGTTG
>CAIJOU010000802.1 GCA_903822375.1 Candidatus Hydrogenedentota bacterium | reverse complement strand
TTGTTGCCCGTATGCGGCGTGAGGGGCTCTCTTGCGGCGGCGTAGAAGTAGACGTTCTGATCGTCCACGGCCACTTTGGACGTGATGATGTCATTGCGGCCAGAGTCTTCCGTGTAGTGCAGTCCGCCGTAGCCAGGATAGTCCCGATGGGCCGTGTCGCCGACCGTGTCGCGGTATTCCACGGAGACACTGTTCCAGTCCTCAAAAGTACCGTCAACCTGCATGGTGGAGGCGCCGCTCAGTTCGGGCATCGGGCGGATACCCTTGTAGCGGCGGATATTCTGAGCCATCTGCATGTAATAATTGTCGGTGTAACCGCCCTTCATGGGTTGGATGGTACGGTTGAATTCGGAGTTGTACTGATCGATGAAGCGGTAATTAACTTGGCGGCGCATGAAGTCGTAGGTCTTGCCCTCTTCCGGATGGTATTTCCCTGCGCTCCATTCATTCCAATCATTGAGGTAGAGGAACTGGGGCTTGGCCTGGAGTGCCTCATCCCAGCGCTGCTGGAAATAGATGCCGTAGCCCTCGGGATTGGTCACGGTCTTGCCAAGCCACGGGACCTCTGTCGGCACGGGCAGGTCGAACTGGTTCAGTTCAGGCTCGCCCTTCTCGACAGTCCAGGACTTTCCGATCATGCTGACCGGGTGCTGGGCGGGCGTGACGGAAGCCTCCTCCCTTTTGCCGGCGTGCTGGGAAAGGCGCTCTTCGGGCTTCATTGCGGCGACATGCTTGTCGCCCATATCGAGACCGAAACTCCAACTGTCCTCCGTGCCGAGATAAGGCTTTCCGTCCCACTTGTAATAGCCCCACCACATGCCGCGCAGCGTAAAGTAGCTCTTCACCTCGGCGGTGTAGTCGGCGTAACACTCCTCGGTGTACTTGGGGTCACCGTAATGCGGATTGGCGGTGTCCGTCTTGGCGGCGGCTTCATAGTGCGGGTTGGGATGTTTGATGCCGGCGCCGTTCGAATCGACGTTCGGGGTGGCGTTGTACAGAAGCAGCGGCTTGCCGTCCCAGTAGTACCACAGGTCCTTGTACTTCTCGGCCACATAGATTCTGTCGTAGAGGTTCTGCACCACGGTGATGACCGGGCCGTTGAAGGCCCAGAAGCAGAACTGGGGCACCTTGTTGCCCTCGGCCTTCATCTTCTCCATGACCGAGAAGGTGGTTTCCCATTCGTCCCAGTAGCAAACGGCGTTGGTGACGTCCATGACCAGCACATCAACGCCCGCATCAACCAGCATGGACATGTCCTTGCGAATGACATACTCATCGCGGCTGAGGAAATAGCCGTTTTCGGGCTCGCCCCAGTGGTAGGAACCGTCCTTCCACAGCGGATTCTTGGCGTCCAGACGCGCGGCGGGATCAGCCGCGAGAATCTTGGTAACGTCTGCACTGTAGGGGTTGGTCATCTTTGCCAGGCCGTCGCCGTGCCATGTGATGTAGAAAATGCCCACAACACGGCGCTGGTCCGTTTTGACCGGACCGACATCGGCGAACGAGGGCATGGTTCTGCCGACTGCGTCGGTCGCGACCCAGGTGTCAGAGTACAAATCGCGGAAAGGGACGTCCTGGGACCAGGCACCGAAGGCGCACAGCAGAACGGCGGCAAGAATGAGGATACTGCGCTTTGTCATGTCGTTATCCGAGAGGTTGAGGTTAATACCAGAGGGAGCCGGCAGGATTCCGGCGCTCCCAGTCAAGCCCATGCCCACTTGCGGGCAAGTCATTGAAAGGCATCTGAACGTTTCGCAAACGCCTTGCTGTCACTAATCAAGTAAAGCCAGCCCGGCAATATGCTCGCGGCTGCCGTCGTTGGCCCATGCGTCGAGTTGGTCGGGCGCCTTCAACTGCTGTCCGCGCATGCGGGGAACGGCCATATAACCACAGCCTTGACCGTTCGGGACGATGGCGGTCATGTCACTCCAAAGCTTTTCACACTGGGCCACGGGATAGACATCCTCCTGCCCGTGCCCCCAACGGCGCTTGACCTCCTTTATGGTGACATAGGTCGGCATCCGATGGGCAACGTGGCGCACCGCTTCGGAAATCTTTGCTTCCGGACCCTTCAGGTCAGCCCGGGTCAGTCCAAAAAGATTAAGCAGGGGGTCGATCTGTATCCAGGTGGTCATGCTGTTGTAATAGCTGAGCATGAGTTCATCCTCTTCCCGCGGCTGGGCCAACCCCTCCAGGAGACGGACCCGGCCGTTGACCCGCGCGAGACCGCCGCCGCGATCGTCAATGCGGCGGGGTACAACCTCAAAGGTCAGGATGTTCCCGCTCTGCAGATGGGCGCCCAGCACTTCGGGGTCAAGGTCGGCACCGAGCGTGTCGATGTTGTGCAGCATAATCGTGTCCAGCGCGGGGTGTCCATCAAGGAGCGCCGCAAGCACGCCGTTTCTGAGCAGATTGGCCACCTCATACCAGTGTCCGGGCGGGTTAAAGCGCTGCTCGGCCACATTGTCGACGTAGTCCGTGCCCTCGCCCTTTGCGCGCGCCCAGCCCATCAGCGTGTTGCGGACGGCCTCGCGCACCTTCTGCTTCTGCTCGTCCAGCGTTTCCTGGGGCATGGTTTCCCAGAGGAAGACCAAGTCGCGGACCATGGGCACAAAGCGTTGTCCGATAGAGCGTCCGGGGGATAGCACAAGCGGCCCGTCGTACCCGTAATTCTGATTAATGCGGAGATGCTTTTCGATGGG
>CAIJOU010000801.1 GCA_903822375.1 Candidatus Hydrogenedentota bacterium | reverse complement strand
CACGGAAGACGCCCTGGAAGTTTCGGTTCAACGCCACGGAAGTCGCAGGAGCGTAGACGTGGCCGTCATACTGAAATGCCGGAAAGAACTCCAGCAGGGGGGGATGATAGTAATCGCCTTCCACCGTTCGCAGGGCTATCGGATCAGAATAGGGGCCTTCAGCCTGTTGAGAGGTAACACCAAACAACCCCCAACTAAAGTTGGGTCCCGAGTCCATCATGAACAGAACCATCCAGTCGTGGTCGCGTTTCACGATACTCGCTGCATATCCCCGGCGGTACTTGCCCAATTGCAGCGTGCTCTTTCCAGTGCGGTATACGGCGGGCGAGGTGCGGATAAACGGGCCTTCGGGATGTTCGGCCCAGGCATATCCGATTCCATTGTCCGCGGGGGCAGATGGGTTGGCGGTCGTATCCCAGTGGGTGTCCGCGGTGGCCCAGTCATAGATCATGTGATACCGGCCGTCGGCATAAAGCACGGACACATCCGGCGCATGTCCCACGGGGGAGGTGTCTGGGTCAAAGCGGAAAGGTTCGTCCGGAAATGGACAGCCCAATTGTTCCCAGGAGGCTCCGTGGTCCTTGGAGCGGCATACCAGGCAGCGCATGATTCGGTCTTCGGTCATGGCATAGTTCTTTGCATACAGGCCGATATAGACGAACCAGTCTCCACTTCTGGGATCTTCGAAAAGAAAGCCGTTTACCGGCCACTCGAAGGGCGGCGCGCCGCGGTAAATGGGATTGCCGGGCATGCGTTGAAAACTGTCGAAGGAGGGATCGCCCAGAACGGTATTCCTAACCCAGTCGTCCCGATGGCTGGACGAGGCAAAATCGGCGGTTGTACCCTGTGCCCCGACCCCGGCAAGGATGAGTAGAATTGCCTGTATTACCATCGCGTTCTCCCTTCACGGCTCTGCCGCCTCGCGCCATTGTATCCCAGCCGGGAGCTTCAGTACAGCGCGGAAGAGGCTTCTAAAATCCCATATATTTGTCCAACCACTTGGACACATAATGCACCCTTTATCAGCTGAAAAGACTAAAATTCTTGTTGCGGAAAATGGAGTGAAGTGCTACATTGATCAAAGGTTGAACTGATCATGGGAAGCCAATTCATTCAAGGAGACGAGGGTCATGAAAAGACGCATGGGTTTCACGTTAATTGAGTTATTGGTTGTTATTGCAATCATTGGAATTCTGGCCGCCATCCTGCTGCCCGCGCTGGCGCGGGCGCGCGAGGCAGCCCGGCGCTCCAGCTGCCAGAACAACCTCAAGCAGTTTGGCGTGGTGTTTAAAATGTATACCAATGAGAGTAAAGGCAGTTTTCCTCCCGCACAGCATCAGCCTCCGGCGACCAGCAGGGGGTTTATTGCGCTGCCCTGCGCCTATTCGGTGTATCCGGAGTATCTCACCGACACGAACCTGTTTCACTGCCCGTCCTCGGCCGTCATGAAGGAAGAGGATCTCTTTTACGTCAAATATCCCAACAAGCCGAGCAAACTCATGAAATACCACCCGGAGGATCCCGGGGGTACGGGTGCACCTTGGGCTGAGTGGTATACGGTGTGCAGGTCCTACAACTATTTTGGCTGGGTGTTTGACAAGTGCAACGGAACCGAACCCGGGGTGGACGCACAGGTGGTCGGCACCCTGCTCTCCGCCCTGACGTCGAATCCCACCCACCTTGCTCCGGGCACCACCATTCCCCACCAGATGATCGCCTTCGCAAAGCGCCTGTTCATGGATCCGGATTATGCCGTTGCCATCCAGGGCAGCGGTCCCCCGAACTATGATGTCGGTTTCGCCGCGTTGGACGCCGATATCACGAACGTCGTTGACACCTTCGGCGGCAACGTGACTGCGGGCAATGCCTACGGCACCGTGCTCTACCGCCTTCGCGAGGGAATTGAGCGTTTCCTCATCACGGACATCAACAACGCCGGTGCCTCCAACATGGCGCAAAGTTCTGTGTTCCTCATGTGGGACTCGGTTGCGACCGACGTTTCCTATTTCAACCATGTGCCCGGCGGTTCCAACGTGCTGTACATGGACGGCCATGTGGAGTTCCTCAAATACTCGGCATCGGGTGTTGCGCCGGTAAACCAGGCACTTGCGGCGGCCACCGGGCTGATCGCGGGCTGATCCCGTAGAAAAATGTCTCGAGGCCTGATGCCGGAGAGTTTGGAAAACCGGCATCAGGCCTTTCTCGTTTGTACGGCATCTGCGTGAAACAGTTGGCGGCACCCCCTTTTCCACGCGGGCAATATTTTCATGGAATACTGAACAAAAATACAGTATAATATACATGGGAACAGGTGATACTCGGGGGGGCGGCGTGGTGTCGGCGATGGTGCATTTGCAGGTACATAGTTATTTTTCCCTGTGCGCGGGCACGGCCTCACCGCGGCAGTTGGTGGCGCGGGCGGTGGAGCACGGCATGACCGCGTTGGCGCTCACGGATGCGGACGGCCTGTATGGCGTGATTCCCTTTTACAAGGCGGCGCGCGAGGCGGGCGTGCGGCCCATCATTGGCGCACAGTTGGGACGGTGTGTGGTGTTGGCGCGGGACCGCGAAGGCTATGCGCAGTTGTGCGCGCTGGTCACCGCACTGCACTTGGGACAGGCCGACAGGGAGCGTCCGGCCGCTTGGGCGGACAGCGGTCTCGATATGTCGCGCCTGTTCCTGATGTCCGGCGATTTGAAAATACTGGAAGGGTTGCGCCGTGCGGGCCTGTCCGTGCTGGCGGCGGTGGAGCATTACGGCGGCGCAGTGTCGCACCGGCATGCGGAGACGATGGTGGCATGGGCGCGCCGGAGGGGCATTCCGCCGGTGGCGGTGGCGCCGGTGCACTTCCTCGACCCGCCCCACCACGCCATGCACCGGGTGCTGTCGGCCATTCGCCACAACACCACGGTGGATGCATTGAGCCCGGGGGATACGGCCCCAGCGGAAGCTTGGTTTCGTTCCCCCCGGGATCTGGAGCGGCTTTTTGCCGCATGGCCCGAGACGCTCGACAATGCGGTGTGGGTGGCCGAGGAATGCAGCGTGGAATTGGCACT
>CAIJOU010000800.1 GCA_903822375.1 Candidatus Hydrogenedentota bacterium | reverse complement strand
GCCTGTAGAATCCAACCCTTCGGCACATTCACACCGGACCGCATTTTTGGGAGCACAAAATCATGTCCAAGAAGCCATTTCGAGAACTGATCTGTCTGCCGGGCTTTCTTATTCTCTTTGCGGCCGGTGCGCATGCCGCATCGTTCCCCGACTATTTCAAAGACGGCACGCTTCACATCGTGGCTTCCAGCCACCAGGACATTGCGTGGATGGATACCATAGCGCGCTGCGTGCAGCAGCGCGATGAACAGGTCATCACGCCGGCGCTCGAAAGGATGAAGCAGGACCCCGCCTTCAAGTTCGTCATGGAAGACACCCTCTGTCTCATGGAATACCTTGAGCGCCACCCCGACAGAAAGGATGAAATTCTGGCGCGCACGAAAGAGGGGCGCTTTGAATGGGCCGGCACCTACACCCAACCCTACGAATCCCTCGAATCGGGCGAGCAGCTCGTGCGCCAGGTCTATCTGGGCCGCAAATGGATGAAACACACGCTGCCCGGCTGCGACACCACCGTTGCGTGGAGCCCCGACGTGCCCGGACGCGCCATGCAAATGCCCCAAATCCTCCGCAAGGCCGGCATCAACTTCCTCATGATGAGCCGCCACGAAAGGGGTTTCTACAATTGGCTCAGCCCCGACGGTTCCGGTGTCACCGCCTATTCACCCGGCCATTACGGCGACCTCTTCGGGATCCTCAACGGACCCTATGAAAGAGTCGCCCCGGCCGTCACGAAGTTTCTCGGCAAATGGACCGATTACTATCCGCAGCACAAGATTCGTCCGGCCGTGTGCATCCTGGTTTCCTCCGACTCCTCGATGCCGCCCGACTACGGCGACCTTATCAGCACGTGGAACATGAAGGCCGGGGAAAGCGCCGCACCCAAACTCGCCTTCGCGACCAGTGCCGACTTCTTCCGCGACGCCGTGAACGGCGCGCCCGATTTCCCCACCATCACCGGCGAACGACCCAACGTGTGGCTCTACATCCACGGGCCCGCACACCATTGGGCCATCTCCGCCAAACGCGAGGCCGCGGTACTCCTGCCCGCTGCGGAACTCTTCGCCACGGCGCGCGCCCTGGTTGAAAAGGACTGGGCCTCCTATCCCGCCGAAGCGCTCAACTCCGGATGGAAGAACGCCATCTACCCCGACCACGGCTGGGGCGGCCACTATGGCGAATTGACTGACAAGACGTTCAAGGAGAAACTCGAGTTCGGCCGCGATACGGGCCGCACCGAGCGCGACAAGGCCGTCAACGCCCTTGCGGGCTTCGTCAAGGCGGACAGTGTCAAAGGCGTCCCCGTGGTTGTCTTCAACGCGCTTTCCTGGCAGCGTTCCGACCCGGTGACCTGCGCAATTCCGCGCGAAACCAAGCCCGGAAAAGGATTTCATGTCGTCGGTCCCGACGGTCGCCCCGTTCCGTCCCAGGCGGTCCTGCAAAAAGACACCGCCCCCGCCCCGGAAGTTGTCTTCGTCGCCGAAGATGTCCCGCCCATGGGCTACAAGACCTACTACATCGTGCCGGAAGCCAAACCCACAACACTTTCAGAAACCGCCGTTTCATCCCCCGAAGCCCCGTTTGAGAACAGTTTCTACCGCATCCAGCTGGCCCCCGGCGGCATCAAGAGCATCGTTGACAAAGAACTGGGCAAAGAAATCCTTCGCACCGACAAATTCCTCGGCGGCGAACTGTTCACCATGCAGTCCGTCGGCAACGGGGCCGGCGAATTCACCGAAGTGCAGAAGGTCACCATGGAAGAATTCGACCACCTCGCGCGGCACACCCCCGCATGGCGCATCGTTGAGGCGGGCCCCGTCCGCACGGTCTATGAACTCGAATGCGCCCAGGAAGAGGGCAAGTTCCGCCACTGCTCGGTCGTTCAACGGTTGACCGTCTACCAGAACATCAAACGTCTTGATGTCGCTGCGGAAATCAACGGATGGGACGGCTCGCCCTACCGCGAATTCCGGCTCGCGTTCCCCGTCAACACCGACAACGCCTCAATCGCCTATGAAGTCCCCATGGGCGTTGTGGAGGTCGGCAGTAGCGAAATCGCGGGTGCGGCCGGAGAGCGCTACAAGCAACCCTGCAAAGATGTGCGTCCCCGCGAAATCCAAAACTGGATCTACGCCGGCGACACGTCGTTCGGCGTTACCCTGTCCTCCTCCGTCGCCGTTGCCGACTGGGTTGACCCGACCGACAAGCCCGTTTCAAACCCTGTGCTCCAGCCGATTCTTCTGGCTTCCCGCAAGAGCTGCCACGGGCTGGGCAACTGGTATCTCCAGGCCGGCGACCATGCCTATTCCTTCTCCATTCAGTCGCACAAGTCCGGCTGGCAAAATGGGTACCGGTTCGGCGTGCAGGCAAACAACCCGCTCATTGCGGTGGTGAATCCGAAACGAAACCCCGCGCGCGCCCTGTCCGAAAGCCTCAGTTTCTGCCGAACCGACCAGGACAACATCATTATCAGCGCTTTCAAAAAAGCCGACTACGACAACACGGTCGCCCTGCGCTGCTACGACATCCTCGGCAGGGACGGCAGGGCCGATTTCGGTCTTTTTGCGCCGATCGCAGCCGCCGAAAAAACCAACATTATCGAAGAGGACGGCGTTGCGGCTGACCATACCGCAAACGGTGTTTCGATGGATGTCGGGCACAACGCCATAGAAACAATAAGGATCACGCCGAAGTTCTAAGCGGGAAGGGGCGGACGCGCGCATCGATTTCTTGTCATCAGGGAAATGCTGGCATAGAATAGTGGGCAACAGACCGATACACGTCAACATCAGGGAGACACAGGAGATGAGCATCACAGAAAGGATTTTGAAGGGTTCACTGGCTGCGGTTTTGCTGGCCGGATTGGCGGCAGTCGGGACCGGCTGCGGCAAGGCTGCCCAAACCGTGACAGAGAAGGCCACGGAGAAGGTGATTGAAAAGAGCATCGCCAAGGACGGCGGCAAGGCGGACGTCAAGATAGACTCCAAGTCCGGAAAGGTGCAGGTGAAGGGCACGGACGCCTCGGGCAACGCCTACGAGGTGAAGACGGACGGGGACAACAAGACCGTCAACTTCAAGCAGACCGGAAAGGACGCTTCAGAGATGCAGATTGGCGAGGGCGCCAAGCTGCCCGCCGATTTCCCGAAGGATGTTCCAGTTCTGGACGGGCTGCAACTGCAAATGGTGCAGGCGGCCACGGAAAAGAAGGAATTCGTGGTGCAGGGCAAGTCCACCCTCTCCATGGAAAAGGCGGCCGCGTTTTACAAGGAAAAGGTCCCGGCGCAGGGCTGGAAAGAACTCACCACCATGAATGCCGGCGAGATGCAGACGATGCAGTATGAAAAGGACCAGCGCTCTCTGTCGGTGATGCTCATGAAAGACGGCGACGCCATCATGGTCAGCACGCAGACCGGCCCGCAGTAGGCGCCTGTCTCGTATACGGCCGGCCGTTTCTCGCGGCACTGGATACCTGCACCCCTCTTACAAGACAGGGGACGGAAGGGACTTGAAGGACCCAAAGGACTCCGGCAACCCTCCGCCCAATGGTGAGGGTCGAAGTCGTCCTTTCCGTCCCTCAAGTCCTTTTCGTCCTTCCTCTTGGGGCCGACCGCCGGAACACCCACCGCTCCAATTGGGATCAGGGGCTGATGTCCTGCCTGAACCAACCCCGGGGGTCGAACATGCGAAACGGGTTCTGCCTCCGGTAAGCCCATTGATAAAGCAGGATGATGAACGCCACAAGGACCGAGTAGACAACCTCGACCCACACGCGCGCTGAGTAGGTGACTCCCGGAAATACCGTGTTGATGTGCCAGGGAAAGTTCCAGACCGGCCAGAAGTACATGTGATGCGTCGCATCGGCCTGGGACTCGTAGAAGGTGCATGCATCCAGCAGCAGATGGGTGGTCCCGCCGAGCAGCGCCAAACCCAAGAGCCGGCGGAAATGGATGGGCACAGGCGTCCTGAACAGCCGCATTGCGGCACTGGCGGCCACGGAGAGGACGAGGCTCATCCCGGCAACACCCACGAGCGTATGGGTCCAGATGCCGTGGGCAAAGACCGGCGAGAACGCCTGCAGCTGCATGTCAAAATCCGGCGAATACGCGGCCACTGCCGTGTAAAGCGCTTCAAAACGGTATTCACGGTATCCGAGCGCCCGGCCCGCCAGATAGCCCGTGCTGAAATGGACGAATTCGTTCATGGACATGACTTTCGCAAACGCGGGACCGGGCACACGAGAAGCCGCGACCGCTCGGCGAAGCTGTTCTTCTTCAGGGCATGCATGAAATCCCTTTGGTGCGGTACTGCGTGCTTATTCTGCATGGCATTGCCGGCGGTCAGCGTTACGGCGCCCGGGCG
>CAIJOU010000799.1 GCA_903822375.1 Candidatus Hydrogenedentota bacterium | reverse complement strand
GGCATCAATCTGCCCGAAGATCAGGTCCGGCAATTGAACGGGGAAAGCCTGCCCATGCCGCGGTTGCAGTAGACACGAACGCATGCCCTTCTTGAGGCCAACGCCGCCTTCAGGACAATTGGGCGGGCGATTTGGCGACGGGAAGAATGTCTTTGGAATTCAGGGCCCGCCTGATGGCCATGCCCAGGGTTTTGTCTGAAAAGGGCTTCATCAGGCATTCTGAGATGCCTATCATGCGTGCCTGCTCGAAAGTCATTCCGTGGCCAAACCCGCTGATCAGGATGATCGGAAGGTCGGAGCGTATGCCGAGAAGCTCGCAGGCAAAATCGGTGCCGGTCATTTGAGGCATCACCTGATCCGTAATGACGAGGTCAAACTCGTGCGGACAATCACGGAACTGCGCCAGGGCCTTGGTGCTGCTGCTGAAGACGGTCACCGCGTATCCCTGCTGCTCGAGCGAGCAGCACGCCATTTCGGCAATCTCCTCGCTGTCATCGACAAGAAGAATGCGCTCGCACCCTCCCGTTAATGGTTCCTGTGCGGGATTGGCCGGTTGAACGGCACCGTCCGCTCTGGGCAGGTACACTTCGAAAAGGGAGCCCCGTCCTCCGGCACTCTTCACCACAATCCCGCCCCCGTATCCCTCCACAATGCCGTGAACCGTTGACAGCCCCAGCCCGGTGCCTTCTCCCGGTTTCTTCGTGGTGAAGAAAGGGTCAAAGATATGGGGCAGTATCGAAGAATCGATGCCCTTCCCCGTGTCGCGCACGCTCAGCCGAACATATGTCCCTGGGGCGAGTTGCCCGATGTCCGGCACAAAACCTGACCCAAGTTTTGCCTCGTCCAGACGCACCTCCAGCACCCCCTGCCTGTCCGGGAGCGCCTGAAAGGCGTTGGTGCAGAGGTTCATCACCACCTGATGAATCCGGGTGGCGTCGGCCAGAACCATTCCGCAATCCACCACCTCTTCCTTGAGCTGCACGGTTGACGGCAGTGAAGCCCTGAGGAGATCAAGCACCTCCCTGACCACGAGATGCATTGCGAGCGGCCTGCATTCCTGCTCCATCTGACGGCCAAAGGCCAGCATCTGCCGTATGAGTTTGGACGCCCGGTGGCCCGCCTTCTCAATGTGCTGGACGTGGCCGCGAACGGGGTCCTTGTCAGGCAGTTTTCGCAGCGCCATTTCGCTGTGTCCCAGGATTAGCGTCAGGATGTTGTTGAAGTCATGCGCGATGTGCCCCGCAAAAGTCCCCAAGACCTCCATTTTTTGCGCATGGCGCAGTTGCTTCTCCAGGTGAATCTGTGCCGTCATGTCGTGCTGCGCCGAAACGTAGCTTGCAATGGCCCCGTTGTCGTCGCGGACGCAGGAAATGACCGCGTTGACTTCGTACAGGGAACCGTCTTTCTTCTTGTTTATGAAGTTGCCGCGCCATGTGTCCCCGCGCGAGATGGTGTTCCACAAGTCCTCGAAATACTGCGCATCGCGTTTTCCGCTTTCGAGAATCGTTGTCGATTGCCCGATCACTTCGTCGCTTGAATAGCCCGACAGAGACTCAAAGGCCGGGTTGACGTACTGAATGACGCCGGCGGGATCGGTGATCAGTATCGAGTCGGCCGACTGCTCAACCGCTGAGGCAAGCAGCACGCGCGCGTTTGTCTCGCGCAGGAGTTCCGTGTGCTGAAGTTCCAGCCGCCACTGGGCCTGGTACGCCTGCAGCACGGACAGGGCAAGACTCACGAGCAGGAGTGTCAAACCGCCGGTGACCGACGTGTCGTGAAGCATCTTGGTGTACTGGGAAAGATGGTCAAAGATGGGCCAGGCATCGAGACTTCGCATGCTTTGCCCCACGTCCAGCACACCCGCGAACAGGAGCAGCGCGGCGGCCCCAATCGTGCAGCCGGTGACCCGCGGGTTGTTCACATTCCTGTGCAGGAACAGAAGTACCGCCCAGACGAAGCACACCATGGCGGTCAGACTCAGCAACTCGTCCAGGGACGAATCTTTTCGGATTAGATGGCACACCGCGCTGGCGGCAATTTCCAGGAGAACTCCCGCACCGGAAAGAACAATGACATTTCGCCCCATTCTATCCCGCACGGTTATTGGCTTGTAAGAACCCGGCTGCTTCGAAATGTTTGATTCCACTACAGTTGCCCCCGGGCGATAGGGTGAGGGTCCGTTCTGTCACACACCCTCACAAGTGCACCGCCCCCGTTGCATGCGTTACCAACCACCAATCCGGATACCGGCCCCGAACGGGCGATGCGCCCGAAGAGCACAGGCCCAGAATACTAGAGCGAAAATCCGTTCAAGTCAACTTTGACGTTCGGGAAGCGCCCCCGGGCGTCACTGTGACGGTGTGTAATGCATGGTGAAGGACGAAGGGCAAAGGGAAGAATAGGATGCCAATCTTCGGGTTTGATCCTTGTTGCTTTGTGCCTTTTTGATAATTGCTGTGAGAATCGCCGTAAACTCGCCACACTCCTGAATCAGCGGGGCCAATTCGGCTTCCGTCTCGAGGCCGGTTGCTGCCAGCAAACGAAGCCAGCAATGCGCCTCTCGCGCCTCCTTTCGCGCTATGGAGTATTTCGAGATGAAATCAGCCCTGCTCTGACCGCCTTGGGCCTCTTCGACGTTCGCCCCAATGGACGTTCCCGCGCGAAGCAATTGTTTGCCCAGCGTTCGGCCCGGTCCCGGCTTGCCGCCCAACCGAGTGCAGACATCGACAATTCTGACGGAAAACGCGAATGTTCTTCCGCAGAAATCCCTTCGTGTTCCTTCCATTCCCCCCTTCCTCCTTTGTCCTTCGTACTTTAGCCTTTGTCCTTTGCCGCAGTGTATTTCATCGTAAACCGCGTGGCGATGCCAGGCGCGGCGGGGCGCGTCAGGGCGATGCGCGTGAGCATGCCCTTCTTGTGGTTGGCTTTGCAGGCGTCTGTCAGGGGTTCGGCGGTGAAGACACCCTGGTCGGCGGTGATTTCGAGGGTCCCCTTGTCGGTGGACACGCGGGCCATGTTGTTGTTGACCTCGACCCTCTGCCAGGTGAGCAGGGCCTCTTCCACTTCGAGTCCCGTGCCGTTGAAGGCAAAGGTGTCTTCCATCGTCAGCACACCGTCCTGCAGCGTCACGCGGCGGGATGCCTCGCGAAGTTCGGTAATGCCGTAGGCATTCTCGAAGCGGATGGACACGGTATTGTCTGCGGTATGCTCCATGGTGCCGTTGAACTGTTTGCCTGTCTGCTGAAGTTTTCCGCCGATGCGCGGAACGCTGTGGCCGTAGGAGTTGGCGAAGACATTCTCATAGCGTTTCTTGCTGAAATAGTCGGCATTGTACAGCCCGCCGCCCGGGTCGCACAGATAGGCGATGCCGTCGAAACACAGCACGAAACTGCCGATGTCGTTGTGGTTGTGCGGCTCGTCGTTGTGGCCGGCTTTGATGGCCAGGACGGCGCGGTCGGACACCAGTTTCGCGATGCCGGACTTGGGCATGAACGCATCGCGCAGCGGCGGTTCCGCCGCCTTGGTGCCGTCCCACCAGGTCAGGTTGCGCAGCAGCGTGTTCAGCCGCCAATCCGCCGGGTTGCCGACGAGTCCCAGCAGTTCGTTCGCTCCCGTCCGTTGTGCGATGCGCGCGGCAAGATAGGGCTCCACCTCCGAAGTCTCGTGGGCGTCGGCGAAACTGGCATAGAGCCCGTTGCCGAGGTACACCGTGCCCGGGTATTGCGCAATGGCCTTCAGCTTCTCTTGGCCGAGCAGGTCTATCGATCCGTTGGTGCGTTCGCGAAGCATCTCGGCAAACGAAACGTAATGGCTCAGCCCGTAGTTCCAATAGCCGATGCCCTCCAGGCTGGCGCCGTCTTCTGTGAAGGCGTTCTGAAGGAAACGGTCAAGCTGTTCCAGGACCGTTGCAAGCGCCTGGGAAAGGCGGGCCGGGTCCTCTTCCAGCAGCAGAAAGGTCTGGCCCACCGAGCCCGCACACACACCGGTCCAGTTGTTGCGGCCCGAGCCCCAGCTCATCTGCGCGCCGCGCTCCAGGTAAGGGTCGAGGATGCGCCGTTTGACCTCGGCGCGCACCCGGTTGCGCACCTCCTCCGGCAGCCGGTCACCGAGCACCATCAGCACCTGCGCAAGATCGCAGGCCGTCTCCGAGGCGAACAGGTCGATGATGTGGACCTCATGCGCCGGCACGACCCACGTGCTTTCTTCGCAAATGCTCCAGAGCAGGTCATTGATGCGGCCCATGCGCGCGTCCGAATGATCCAGCAACGCGGCGACCACCTCCTGTGTCAGCAGTTTGCGCTTCTCGAAATAGGGCCCCTCATAGGGTGGGCGTTCCCCCGCAACCTTGTAGCGCCGGTACAGCGTGTAGGTCGTCTCCGGGATCGCCGTCACCGCCGCACTCTCCCGCGCCCAGGGCAGTATCTGCGCGCCTGCCGGTGTTGCCGCCCATTCCTCCGGGCTGTGCGCGGTCAGTTCTGGAAACAGCGGTCCCGTCTTGCCCGTCTCAAGCGCGCGAAGGATTCCCGCGGCGGGGTCTGGTTTTGCCTGGGTTGCGGGTGATGTTTCTGCATGCACACAGCCCGTTGGGATCAGGCCGAGTGCACACGCCAATAGGAGGACAGTGATTGATGTTTTCATGGCGACACTATACGATTAAAGGGAGCTCCGTTTCAGCCTTCCCCTCTGCGCTTTTGGCTTTCATGCGGCCCCCTTTTCAATAATCAGCATCGTTGCCACATCCAGCCGGGGAATTTGAACCGTCAGCGCCGTCGCACCGTCTTCCTCTTTGGCCGTGTACTCAACGGGGCCCGAGGCAATACCCTCGTCTGCGGTGGACACACGCACGGACTTGACCCCTTTGAACGGCACGCGTACCGACACGGTCAGGTGCTCCGCGGGCGTGACGCGGTCCTCGAAGGACGACAGGCGCTCGATGTGGAGGTTGTAGAGAAACACGGCGGTCTCGTTGTCGGTGTCGCGTACCACACCGCGCACGGTTTCGGGGGCGGTGAGTGTCAGTGAGGCGTGGGGGAGTGCCTTGTGCAGCGTGCGCAGCCAGTGTTTGTCATCGGCGGTGACGAGGGTTCCGCCGGCGACCTGGAAAGCCTTCACCGCCTCCCGTTCGGCGGCGTTCAGCACGTGGCTGCGTTCCACCAGCGCCACCCGGGATTGCGCCAGCTTCGCGGCGAAATGCTCCTCATCGGCCACCTCGTACTGTAGATTGGCGGCACTCAGCGCGTTGGCCAGTTCGGTCACGGCGCATTTCTTTTCCTTGACCCAGCGCCGGAAGGGGAGATAAAGCAGCACGTCCCGGCGTGGCTTACTGGCGTTGAGGAAGTCCGTGTGCGACCGCAACCAGTCGGCGCAGGGCCGCACTGCGGCTATCATGCGTGGCCGCCGTTCTTCCGGCCAGGTGGGCCACAGCAGGTAGACGGCCTGGTGCGCCGCCGCTTCGGCCATAGCGAGCCGCACCAGATTGGGCGGGGTGTGATAGTCATTGTCCGACACGGTGACAGCCGCCAGCGGCTTGCCGTGGATGAGCGCCTGCAGTTGCGCGTAGGTGGGGCCGCATTCGGTCGTCTTGCCGTCGCCCATCCAGCGCGGCTCGGCGCCCATGTCCTCGATAACGACAAAGTCCTCCGTCTTGCTCATCTCGGGGATGCAGTATCCGTAAATGTGGCACTGGGAGAACAGGACGCTGGGCTGGTTGAGACTGTTGTTGGCGGTGGTCACGAATTCGGGGTTGAGCGTGCGCGCATGCGCGCGCATCTCGGCGATGAAGTCCCGCCCAATGGTGCAGCGGAAGCGTTTGAAGTCGTCGGCGCGTTCCACGGCGAGTTTGCGCAGCGCATCGACGGAGCGGTCGGGCACAGCCGTGCCTTCCGCGGCAAGGAACGCGGCAAACTTCTCCATGCAGTGGGAACAGTAGCAGCCCTTTTCATGCACCGTGGGATTGTCGAAGAAGATGCCGTCGTGGCCCGTCTCCAACTGAGCGCGCACCATGAACTTTTGATAGGAGCGCCAGTCGGGGTTGTTCATGCAGGCCGGGCGGTATTCGCCGCCATACCAGGAAGGAAGCGCATGCCCCTCGCTGTCCTGCTGGAGCCAGGTGTCGGGCGTGGTGTGAAACTCCGCCTTCATCTCCGGCGTCCAGTTCTCCGCAAACTTGTCCAGCCCCACAATCGAAGTCGCGCAAAGATAGCCGAGTACCGTGGGCACGCCCGACTGTTTGGCCTTGGCGGTGTAGTCGCGGCTGTCCTTGAGGTGTTTCGCCCAAGCCTCCGGTGCGGGGATGCCCGTGTAGCCGTCCCCGCCCAGGCCCGTGGCATAGAGCACGGTGACCCCGCAGGCGGCCGCCGCTTCCGCCTGCTGCGAGAAGCCGCCCAGGTGGTCAAAGGCATGCAGCGAAGCGCCCACGCGCAGATCCGGCGCGGCCTGGGCCGCAACGGCCAATAGAACTAAGAGACAGCCCATCACAAAGGCGTTTGTCCGAACAGTCATGACATCACTCCTGTTGCAGTGTGGTCATGATACCTTTTTGCATGCGCAGGGCAAAGCGCGCCGGGTCCGCAAATCGCGCCCGTCATGTTGATTTAAGGGATGGGAGCCGCGACAATGAAGGACGCCTGATGCCGTTGACCGCAGGCGTCCGTCCATTACTGCGTTCAATACCGTGGCGAATCACTGGCCGGGGAGATTGAGGTCATGAAGAGATTCTTGATTCTGGCCCTTCTGGCAGTCTGCGCGCTTCCCGTGCACGCAGGGTCTGTTCTGCTGACGGGTTCCTCGCCTTCGTTGCAGTTGAATCTTGAGGCGGATCGCGAATTCGGGCGTATCACGCGGCTTGGCTGGGATACGGAAGGAACCAACCGCGCGGGGACCAATCTGCTCAAGGCACCGGTCGAATTGCGCGTGATTCGCGGCGGCAAAGCCTTGAAAGCACACGTTCATGTTGACACGCCGAACCCAGAAACGGTCCGCTGCGACTATTCGCTTGCCGGTGGCAAGAAGGTCGTGTGGGAGGTCGGAGTTCAATCGGACCGGCTTCGCATGCAGGTTTCGTCCAGGGACGACCTCTCGAAGGGTGTGGATCGACTGGAACTGGTGTTTCCCTTTGAACCGACCACCGCGGTGACCTGTGTTATTGCCGACAACTGGACTGCCGACGGCAGGTTCACACTGCCCGCCATACTGAACGCGCCCGACCTTGGCCAGATGCTCGTGACGCAAACAGGTCAACCGGCACTCACGGGCAGGATTGAGGGAAGCCGTTCGGGGAAATGGGTCACGGTTACGCTGGAGTTTCCCGTATCAGCGCAGGGCCTTTCCTCCTGCCTGGATTTCACCCCGGTGGTGCTGCCCAGGCCCGCCGGATTTTCCGATGAACGGCAATGGGAAGCCGCGCGGCGCGGATGGTTCAATTTGATTGAACTGAGTTGCGGTGCATCGGGGGGAAACAAAGAGGTAATGGGCACATGGGCCAACAACGTGCTCAGCGACCCGGTCAGCAGTGTCCTGTACATGCTTGTGGATGCGGCGCTGCTGGTGCCCGAACTGGCGCCCGGCGTCTCCATGCCGCCCATCCTGCGCCGCACAGTCGAATACTGGATGGACCACAAGACCAACGGGGACGGACTCATCGCCTACACCGCCGGGGGCACCGCCGCAAAGGATGCCCCGGACGGGAAGAATACGTTCGAGTCGGGCGCCCAGAGCGTGATGGACGGCAATCCTGCGGTCCTGATTGGCGCGTGGGGCTATGTAAAGGCCTCCGGCGATATGGACTGGCTCAAGGCGCGCATCAAGGGGCTTGAGTCTCTCTCGGCGTACATGGAAAGGCACGACACGGATGGGGACGGCCTGATTGAATCGAAGCAAAGCGGGAACAGCGGGTCGCGGCCGCCGCGCGACCCGGATTGTGCCTGGGACTGTTATGCCAGCGGTCACAAAAACGCCTATGTGAACACCATGGCCTATCGTGCGTGGCGCGGTCTGGCTGAACTCGAAGGCCGGTTGGGGCGGACAGAACAGGAACAGCGGTACCGGCAGCAGGCCGACAAACTGAAGGCCGCCTTTCTGCCCGCGTTCTACAACGCCGAAACAGGGTGGCTGGGATTCTGGCGGAGCAGGGACGGTGTGCTCCACGACATTTGGTCGGATGCTCCCACCAGCTATGCCATCAACTATGGACTGATAGACAAGGCCAGAGGCCGGGAAATGCTGGAGCGGTACTGGAGCGCACTGAAGAAGACCGGCTTCACCCGCTTCGACTTGGGCGTGCCGGTATGCCTTCGTCCCGTTCCCCGGGAGGAAATGGAGGCATACTTTGATTTCAAGCAGTTCCTGAACGGCGGCTGCTGCGTGAGCAACACTTCCTACCTGCTTAACGCGCTGTACGCGGTTGGAATGACGGACGAGGCAGACCCTATCCTCAATGCCATGCTCAAGCGGCAGAAGGACGGCGCTTTTCCGAACGGCGGCGGTTTCCAGAACGGTTTCGTCGACCACATGGGTCTGGGCGCCGAGGTATTTGACTGGGACGGCAATCCTGCGGGATACGAGGGCCACCTGGTCTATTGCTGGGCCTTCCTGCACTCCATGCTGCTCAGGGAGCCGGCCTTGCGCGAACGGGTATACGGGAATCTTCTCCAGGCTGGAAGCATTCAACGCTAAGCGACCAGGGCTAACAGCAGGAGGCTGTCCACCGTCAACGGGTCGTCTCGTTAGAGGGTTTCCTTCGCCCCCAGCCGCTTGATAATAGCGTGCGCGAAATGGGCGGTTTGTGCGATGGCCTGCTCATTCACCTCGGAGATGCTGTCGGAGGTCCAGTTCCAGTGGAGGGGGATGCCGTTCGGATCGAGGCCCATGAGGCTTATGGCACCGTAGCCGCGCGCGAGGGGAATGTGGGCGGCGGAATCGATTCGGCGGAGTTTCGTCGCTGCGAAACCGTGTACGGGGGCCTCGGTTTTTGCGGTTTCGATGAGGTCGGCGCCGCACGCGGCGGTGACCAGTTTCCCCTCGGAGGTGGTGTAGCACAGATTTCCCGCGCCAACGGATTCGATGTTGATGAAGTGCACGAACTGGCGGCCGCCCCTGATGCCGGACACCAGTTCGCGCATGCCCGCCATCCACCGTTCGTGGGCGCCGGTGGCCACGAGCCACACATCAAGGTGTTCGGGCGGGTCTGCGCAGACCTTTTCCGCCACCTGGAGCAGCGCCGCAACGCCGGAGGCGTTGGTGATGGCACCTCGGACCTCGGTGCTGTGGCCCGCGCCGTAGAAATGGGCCGCCGCGGCGGAGAGCAGCACGGCCACCGCCGCCCAGCGCAGTCCCTCCACGGCGGGAATGACGCCGCCCACCCAGGCCGCCATTCCATCGGCGGCGCAGGTGGCGACCACGAAAAGCATGCACAGGACGACGGCCGTCTGCACCGCGCGCATGTGCGGGGCGACATCGGGGCTGGTGAGCGGGCTGGCGCTGCCGCTGTCGTAGTGGGCGGTGACGACGAGCAGGCCGGCGGGCCGTTCAGCGTAGTGCCGCGCAACGACATTGGCCGACTCGAAATGGGGCAGCAGGCGCGAGAAGATGGGATAGCCCATGTATTCGGCGGCGTACGAGAGGAAGACCACCGCGCCGTAGAGGGTGGCCGCGAGGGGCCACCAGACGGCGAGCAGCGCCACGACAAGGAATTCGGCCATGTACGACGCCACAACGATATTGTGGTTGTCCACGGCCCCGAAGGACTCGATGTCCACCGACGCGCAGTGCTCCCTGAACCTGCCCTCGATATAGCGCGCCGCCTCAAGCTCCTCCTCACTCTGGGCGCAGCGGTGTGAAAGCCGGCCCGCAAGGAAGAGGATGTCCTGCCGTATTTGGTCAATGCCCGCCATATCAATCCAGGGGGTGTTCCGCCACAAGAACAAACCCGGCGCGGACAGGCCGCGCCGGGTTCAATTCATTCTCCAATTTGGTCACAGGCCGGACTGCATCGCATTCACTTCACCCTTGATCTGATTTGTGTTGACCCATTCCGAGCCGTGCTCTTTCCAGAAATCCATCGCGTTCTTCGCCGCATCCGTCGGGGCGCGAAGATCGACTATGGTCGGGGAAACGAAGACCAGCAGGCTGCGCGTCTCCGCATCCGACTTGCGGTAGCGGAAGGGAATGCCCAGCAGCGGAATCTTGCCCAGAATGGGCACGCGCTGTTCTGTGCCTTTCACAGTCCGGCTGGTCAGTCCGCCGATCACCAGGGTCGTGCCGTCGGGCACCATGACCACGCCCGTCTGCGAGCGGGTGGAGAAGGTGGGCAAGTCCACACCGTTCAGGTTCTGAATTTGGTTTACGTCGGACACCTGCAATTCGGTCAGCGTGAGCTGGACCATGTTGTTGGGCAGGATGGAGGGCGTCATGTTCATGTTGACGCCCACATCTTTCCAGGAAACCTGCAACTGGGCGGGATAGGGCGGCACGACCTTGGCGTCCTGGAAGGGCACCGACCCGCCGGCCTTGATGATGGCCGGCAATCCGTTGGCCACCAGCAGTTCGGGCTTGGAAATCAGGTCCGCGTCTATGCGGCGCTCAATGGCCGCGAGCGTGCCGTTGATGGTGCCGTCACTCGTGTCCAGAATGCTGAAGTTGACCCCGGCACCCGAATAGTCCTGCACGCCGTTGTTCAGGTTGTTGTCCAAGTCCGGGCGCAGCGGCGGTCCGAACAGGGTCTTGTCCGGATAGGGCAGAGTCGCGGTGCCAAACCGATTGTTGGGTATGAGCGTCGAATTCACCTGCTGCAGGGAACCGTTGGTTTGCACGCCCCGCACGAAACGCGTGTACTTGAGGTTGGCGCCGATCTCGCGAATGCCGTGCTCACCCGTCTCGCTTATCCACACCTTTACCTGCACCTGACGGATGTCCGTCAGGGGAGGC